>NZ_VDAY01000028.1:0-38956 GCF_019584005.1 Citrobacter sp. EC_71 | reverse complement strand
TGCTGCCTATCGAAGACGTATTCTCCATCTCCGGTCGTGGTACCGTTGTTACCGGTCGTGTAGAGCGCGGTATCATCAAAGTTGGTGAAGAAGTTGAAATCGTTGGTATCAAAGAGACTGCTAAGTCTACCTGTACTGGCGTTGAAATGTTCCGCAAACTGCTGGACGAAGGCCGTGCTGGTGAGAACGTTGGTGTTCTGCTGCGTGGTATCAAACGTGAAGAAATCGAACGTGGTCAGGTACTGGCTAAGCCGGGCTCTATCAAGCCGCACACCAAGTTCGAATCTGAAGTGTACATCCTGTCCAAAGACGAAGGCGGCCGTCATACTCCGTTCTTCAAAGGCTACCGTCCGCAGTTCTACTTCCGTACTACTGACGTGACTGGTACCATCGAACTGCCGGAAGGCGTAGAGATGGTAATGCCGGGCGACAACATCAAAATGGTTGTTACCCTGATCCACCCGATCGCGATGGACGACGGTCTGCGTTTCGCAATCCGTGAAGGCGGCCGTACTGTAGGTGCGGGCGTTGTTGCTAAAGTAATGAGCTAATTATTAATTAATTAGCTTTGAGCTTAAAAAGGGCGCTTCGGCGCCCTTTTTGCTGCTTGCTGTTTAGTTGCTGTCATATTTGTTCGCATTTTTTATTCATTCTCCCGCCGCGTAAATAGCGTTGTGCTATTGTAATCATAACTATTCTCATTTACACTTTGCACAGAAATTGAACGGGAGCGATCATGTACGTTTGTTTGTGTAATGCGATAAGTGATAAAAAAATTCGTCAGGCTGTTCGCCAGTTTCAACCTCAGTCCTTTCAGCAATTACGTAAATTTATTCCTGTGGGAAATCAATGTGGTAAGTGCATTCGCGCTGCCCGTGAAGTCATGCAGGATGAATTAACTCAAATGCCAGAATTTAAAGAGATCGCCTAAGTCACACTCTTTTTTTTGACATCCCGGTAGCCCCATCTACGCTCTAAGAGTGGAAGCGGAGGGACTATAAAATGAAAGGTGATGTTAAAATCATAAATTATCTCAATAAACTATTGGGAAATGAGCTTGTCGCAATCAACCAATACTTTCTCCACGCGAGAATGTTCAAAAACTGGGGCCTGATGCGCCTCAATGATGTCGAGTACCATGAATCTATAGATGAGATGAAACACGCCGATAAATACATCGAGCGTATTTTATTCTTGGAAGGGATCCCAAACCTACAGGATCTTGGCAAGTTAGGCATAGGTGAAGACGTTGAAGAGATGCTGCAATCCGATCTTCGGCTCGAACTGGATGGCGCGAAAGACTTACGTGAAGCCATTGCCTATGCTGATAGCGTTCATGACTACGTCAGCCGGGACATGATGATTGAGATCCTGACTGAAGAAGAAGGGCATATTGACTGGCTCGAAACGGAGCTGGACCTGATCACTAAACTCGGGATCCAGAACTATCTTCAGGCGCAAGTCCGCGAAGAAAATTAAACCTCTCAAGGAAGGACGTTCAGTCCTTCCTGTCTCTACAACCCGGACATCCAGCAAAAGTATCCCCATCCGCTCAGGGCTAGCGCGGGTCCAAAAGGGATGATAGAGACCCGGCGTCGGGCGCGAAGCATCGCCAGCAAGCCGTAAATGATGCCCGCAATGGCCGCGATGTACAAAATATAGGGCAGACTTTGCCAGCCGCTCCAGGCACCGATCGCCGCGAAAAGCTTGAAATCGCCATAACCCATTCCCTCTTTTTTACACACTAACCTGACCATTTGATTAACCAGCCAGAGTGCGGTATATCCTGCGACCGCGCCGAGTATGGCATCGTGACAGTCGATGAATCCGCTACAGGCATTGAAGACCAGCCCGCACCATATCAGCGGCAGGGTGAGTTTATCGGGCAACAGCAGATAGCGTAAATCGATAATACACAGGGCCAGCGCAAACCAGAAATAAAGGAACAGTGCCAGAGCCAGCCCGATATCATTAGGGTGGAACAGATAACACAGCGGGGCGACAATGGCGCAAAGTAGCTCTGACAGCAGATAACGAATTGAAACCGTTTTTCCGCAATAGCGGCACTTTCCACGTAGCCAGAGCCAGCTCAACAGTGGAATATTGTCGAACCAGCGCAGAGGTTGTCGGCAATGACAGCAATGTGACCCAGGGAACCATAGGTTCAGCGCAGCGCCCGTTTTAGTCGGATTTTCCTCATGCATAATCATCAACGGTAAACGATAGGTGAGCATTCCCAGCGTACTGCCGGCAATCAGGCCGATCGCCACAAAGAGCATACCTGTTTCAGCGCTTATCATTCGTGGTTGCCTTTAACGTCATTTTGTTCAGCGTAATATTGCCGGCACTGGCTGGACTGGCGTGAAATTCGAGAATTTCAACGCCCAGGCGATGCACTCTTTGCAGGCGATCCAGCCACTCTGCAAAGTCTCCAGCGTTAATACTGTCAGCGGTAACGTCCAGCCCGCCACTCTGGTTTTGCGCGAGCGTGATGGTGAGCCCCGAGTGTTCAGCCTCCTTTTTAATCACATTGGCGATTGGCTTTGAGGGTGAACGTTGCGGTAGCACCCCCCGGATTCTGGCCTGTTTATCCAGCCAAATCAGATCCTGTTGCAGCTTATCGCAGCGGGCCTGGAGGGCATCCACGGTGCGGCTGAGGGGAAGATATAACCCGCACCCGTAAAATGTGGCGATACAGAGGAAGAACAGCAGAATAGCGACTCGCCGTTCGGTTGGGCTTTTCTGTTGTAGCCACTCCCTGATACGTTTATTCATAGCGTAATGTCCACAGTCCCTGGTCTTGCTTCTCAATCTGTAAGGGCAGCCCCGTTGCGTTGTCGGTGATAAACTGCTCAATCTGATTTTTATCGCTGGCATACATAAAAATCTGCAGAGAGTTGCGTTGCTGATCGTAACTTATGCCTTTCAGCGCCAGTTGCGGAAAACTGTCCATTCCTTTTTGCAGTCGCTGCAGGAGAATGGCGGGGGCGGGAAAGCGATGTTGCAACTGTTTTGGCAGATACGTTCGCAGATTCGCGCTATGTCTGTTTTCGGGAATATAGCTGCGCCAATCCTGAGCAAGAGTAGTCGTCAGCTGTTGCTCAAGCCAGTGTAGCTGGGTGTAGAGGAGTACTTGTGAGACCAGCGGTATCAGCATCAGCGCCAGCGCACACCCCAACGCCAGATGTTTAAGGTGCGTGCTCCCTGGTTGGGAAGCCATGGGCAAACGTAGATGACCGTGTAGCAGGTTTATTGTTGTCGCCGGGGCGTATACCGACAGAATGGAGTGCTCCGGGTAGGTATTACCTCGGGTATTCGAGTCTGGCAGGGGGCCGTAACAGGTCAATTGCTGCGGCGCGTAGTGGGCAAGCAGATGAGTGAGCCAGTGTTCATTAAGTCGCGAGCCGCGGCCTGCATGAGGGCGTACTAACCAACCCTTTTCATCTTGTAGTACCGTCCATCCCTCGTCTGTTATTGGCAGGCACAGGGCATCCAGAATGGCGTGGGTGATTTTTATTCCTGCACTCGCGAACGGTAAAAGTTGAGCTTCAAGCTGGCTTTGCTCAAGGCCTGCGACCCATACATCGCTGTCCTGCTGCTGGATAATTGTCCAGTGCAGTGTAGCCGATGATTCATCCAGCGTTTCATCGGCCAGCCATTGTAACTTTTGTGGTGTTAACACATATCCTGAGGAGGGGATCTCCAGCTTTCTGAAGGTGGCCATCTCCACGGGCAAAAGAAGATGGATCTGCTGAATTGCCGGTTGGCGTGGCAGTGTGGACAGCGACTCTCCGGCGGGTATTCGCTGTATTTCGCCGCAGCCGCGCTCATCATGAATTGCCCATTCCAGCGAGTCTGAGATGGGGTGTAGTACCAACGTTGAGAAAGCCATTAAAATTCCTTTTTATTCCTCTTCGCCAGCGGTTAACTGGCGCAGGTAAGTCCTGAGCGTTTTGTTTTTCTCGTTATAAAATAGCCAGCTATTCATGCCGAGGCTGAGATCGCCCTGCTGGACCGTGGCGCTAATGCGGTAATACTGGCTGCTCACGGTAAGCAGCTTTTTGAGTGAACCCACTAATTCTTTCGTCGCCGAATAGTCTTGCTGCGCCTGATATAAAAAAGCGTCCACGCTCGCCCAGCCGTCTGTCGGTCGTTTACGCAATAACGTTTTTGCGTCGTTGTCGCTAATGTCATTAAGGAAAAGTGCTGACAGCAGCGGAGCGTCCTGCTCCGTCAGGGCATTGATATTGATGGAGACCACGTTGCCGAACTGCGCACAGATAAACGGCGACAGATCCTGGAAAATTGTCTCCGTTATGCCGTGTACCTGCCGCGCCTCGCTGGCGCTCAGCAATAGCTGATTGGCGGCGAGACCTTTATCTTTAGCTCGCTGATAGTATTCATCCTCCGCGCCGCGCAAGCGTTTGGTACTATCGTCGTCGATGTAATCCGCCAACGACTGGATAATCTCTTCCGCCTGTGCGCCTTCGACGTTGATTTTTTCCAGTAACGCGGAGAACACCTGGATGTCATAGGGCAATGTGGCGAGCGGTTCCGTCGGTGTATTGACCAGCGCGTTAAGATTAAAGCAATGTTGCTGGTCTTCCGATCGCCAGAAAACCGTCGCCTCTTCACTCAGCTCAGTACTTCCATACGACCCCTTTCCTGGGGTGAGCAACTCGGATTGCAGGCTAGCAGCAGCCTGCGCTTCTGCATAAAGCAGGGCGAATTTTGCCTGCAGGCTGGCGTTGACCCGACGGCTTCTTTGCAACTGCGTCTGGAAGCTGATGGTTAATTCGGCCGCCAGCGCGGCCATTAGCGCCAGGATTAATAATGTGATCAGTAATGCCGAACCGCGTTCATTTTTCATTTTGCCGCTCCGGCGGTTTCGCTGGCCTGCTGACGCGTAGGGAACCAGTCCGGCAAAACGTAATCACGACGTACTTGTTCGCTGGACTTGAACTCAAGTATTACTCTTGCTTGCGCAGGGATGCTGCCATCCTCTGAATTCTGTATTCTGGCCGTGAAGTGGGTAACACCTTCCAGCATTGGCCTCGGCGCTCGTTCTTCTTTGCTGTCCGACGCGGTGCGGACCGCGCGGAATAAAACCCCATCCTGCAGATACCAGTGGACGGTAATCAGCCTGGATTGCGGCCGTGTCGCTGCGTCGATGCCCAGCGACTGCGTGCTGAAGATCATACCGTCAGTTTCAGACTGAAAGACCTGGTTGGTCTGGCGATTTATTCTGGGTACCAGTTGCATTAAATCATTGCCAAGTAGCAGGTCCGTTCGTTGTAACGCATTGAATTTTTGCGTCAGGTTTTGTGCCCGTTGATACTCTTCCATTGCCTGGGAAAAAACGCTGGCGGCCAGAAAACTCAGGGTTGAAAGAATCACGATGGCGAGCATCACTTCCAGCAGAGTAAACCCGCACTGAGCCCGCCTCATTTACTACTCTCCTTTTCCTGCTCTACTGGAGACCATCCTGAAAGGGATGAGGTCCGGCCATCCGGTTGGGTCACGACAACCTGTTGCTGCTGTATTTGCGAGACGTCGGACGTCGTGGCGGTCATTTGCCAGCTAAGGCTGAGCGCATTTTGTCGATCGGTCCCTTTGTCCGTGCTCAACTGACTTCCACGAGCATTAATGAGCGTATTATCCGCGCTCCATAACGCCAGCGTTTCTTGTTGCATAGTCTGAATGGCCGTAAGCTGCCACTGCATGCTTGTTATGAGTGCCAATATCGCGGTGGCGAATATCGTCATGGCTAATAAAACTTCCAGCAGCAGCATGCCGCTTTGCTTAGCGTTCATTTTTTCTTTCCACTAAGCGCGATGGTTAAAGGTAGGCTGCCAGTGCTTTGTATGTCGATAAGTCTGACATTGTCTTCATCCCTGAAGCTCAGCGTAAAAGGCGTTATCTCGCCATCGGGAGTGATAACGAGTTGAGGCAAGTTACCCTCTGGCGGTGGAGTGATTGTTGGCTGACGCGAGCTTTGCCAGTCGCCCGCCAGCCGTAACGCCTCATGGTGCGTCACCTCTTGCCATGTCTTGCCACCAGTGGACGTTTTTTTTAACTGCCAGAAGGACCAGCCCTCACGCGTTATTCTCAGACCAATAGCGGATTTTTCCAGTAGCGCCCAGTCGGCGGCATACTCAACTTGCTGACGGAACGCCTCAGCCTGTTGAGAGAGCCTTCCCGTGGCGCTCAGGCGTGAGTTTTGCGAAGCGATCACGCCTGCCGCCATCATGGCGATGATGACGATCACCAGCAAAACTTCCAGCAATGTGAATCCCTGCTGCTGTTTCATTTTCAGCGTGATTTTTTATCGTTATCCCAGTTATTGATATCATCCGCCGTGCCAGCTTCGCCGTCCGGGCCAGCAGAGGTGATATCGACAGCGCCATGCTCGCCAGGGCTAATCAGTATGTAGTCATTACCCCATGGGTCGTTCGGGAGTCGGCGAATATAGCCATCCGTACTGTAGTTTTCAGCCAACGGCGTCAGCGTTGGAGCGGTGACTAAGGCTTCCATTCCCTGTTCAGTCGTGGGATACCGATGGTTGTCCAGTTTGTACATATCCAGCGCATTCTCAAGCGCGACGATATCGGTAACGGCTTTCTGGCGATCGGCGCGATCTTTATTGCCCATCAGGTTCGGTACCACCAGGCTTGCCAGAACACCGAGAATCACAATGACCACCATTAGTTCCATCAGCGTAAAGCCACGCTGTTTATTGTTTATTGGCTTTTCCATAGACCTTCCTTAGTTCATTAATGTATTGAGTTGCAGAATAGGTTGCATAACTGACACCACGATAAAGAGGACAATCATGGCCATGATGACAATCAGAGAGGGTTCAAAAATCGCCAGCGCCAGGGCAATCCGGTTTTGCAAATGGTTTTCCTGATTGTCCGTGGCTCGCTGCATCAACTCGCCTAGTTCGCCGCTTTTTTCACCTGATGCGATCATGTACAGCATCATGGTCGGAAAAATGGCGGTTTGCGCTAACGAGCGGTGAATACTGTTACCCTGGCGTACGCTCTCCGCTGCTTCGCTGAGCCTTTGGCGGATAGCGAGGTTACTGACGCCCTCCGCGGAGAGCGTCATCCCCTGTAAAAGCGGTACGCCGCTGTTGTTCAGTATGCTCAGGGCGCGCAAATAGCGGGTGCTGTTAATCGCGCAGACCAGAGAGGCGGTAAACGTAAACGTCATCAGGAAGCGATGAAAACGTAGGCGGTTTCCCTTACGCCGTAGCCAGTATGAAAACATGATGAATAACGCCACGATGAGGAGCAAAATTCCCGGACCAAAGGTGGACAGGAAGTGACTGATGGCCAATAGAATGCGCGTTGTCAGCGGTAATTCATGCTTGAGATGGATGAACTGCGCCGTCACTTTGGGTACTACGGTGGTCAGCAGAATAGTGACAACGAGGATCGCGACGGTGGTCAGTAGTGTTGGATAAATCAGCGCTTGCGTCAGTTTGCTGCGCATTCGCTGGCGGGTGTCATTAAAATCAGCTAATCGCTCCAGAACGGCACCCAGCTGTCCGACGGTTTCTCCAGCCTTAACCAGGGTGCAGAATACGGAATCAAATAAATGAGGATGATTCTGCATTGCGCTGGATAGCGATTGCCCCTCGAGGACCGCCTGACGCAGTTCATTAATGATAGCAGACAGGTTTTTGTTTTCTTTTTGTTGCTGAATGATCGCCAGGGCCTCATCCAGCGGTAAAGCCGCCGAAATCAGCGTCGCCAGTTGGCGGGTGAAGAGGGTTAAGTCGCTGTGGCTGAGTCGGGGGCCAAAAAGAGGGATTGAGAACGACTTTTGCTGGGGGCTGATGACGAGCGGCAGCAGCCCTTGAGTACGTAAGAACGTCACCACTTCACGTTCGCTATTGGCTTCAACGACGCCTTTAGCAGGCTTTCCTTGCAGATCGGTTGCTTGCCAGGTGAATTTCATTGTTCAGCCTCCAGTGGCTGCTCCCTTTCTGCGGTGACCCGCAGAATTTCCTCCAGTGACGTAAGCCCCTCTACGGCAACGCGCAGGCCATTAGTCAGCAGATTTCTGTGCCGTTGATCCTGTAGCTGTTCCAGACGTTGTTCATTGAACTCACCATGAATGGCGGCGCGAATTTTCGGGCTGATAGTCAGTATTTCATGTATCGCCAGACGTCCCTGATAACCACTCTGTCGGCAGGCTGGACAGCCGTTGGCTTGCCACAGATGAGGTGCGGATATACCGTGCGTATCCAACAGCTGCTGTTCCTGCGGGATCATTAGGCGGGGAGATTTACATTCACTGCACAGGCGTCTGACCAGACGCTGGGCGATGACGCCGACCAGCGAGGAAGACAGCAGGAAAGATTCAATGCCCATATCGCGCAGACGTGTGATTGCACCGCTGGCGCTGTTGGTGTGTAGCGTGGAGAGTACGAGGTGACCGGTTAATGACGCCTGTACTGCAATTTGGGCAGTTTCAGCGTCGCGGATCTCCCCGACCATCACAACGTCCGGATCCTGGCGTAAAATAGCACGCAGTCCGCGGGCAAACGACATATCCACGCGGCTGTTGACTTGGGTCTGGCCGATGCCTTCCAGCTCGTATTCAATGGGGTCTTCAACAGTCAGAATATTGCGCTCAGGATGATTAAGCGCTGACAGAATGGCATAGAGCGTGGTGCTTTTACCGGAGCCCGTTGGCCCGGTGACCAGAATAATGCCGTGCGGCAGGGTGATAAGTTGCTTAAGCGCCTGCGCGTCATCGAGTGACATATCAAGTTTATCGATCGACAGGCGCAAACTGCTCTTATCCAGCAGACGCAGCACTACCCGCTCCCCGTGCTGTGAAGGCAGAGTCGAGACGCGAACATCAACGTTGCGATTGCCAATTTTTAAGGTTATACGGCCATCCTGCGGGAGGCGTTTTTCAGCGATATCCAGCCTGGCCATTATCTTAATGCGAGAGATCAGCAGCGTGGCCAGCTTCTTGTTCGGCTGCACGACGGGATGCAGTACACCATCCACGCGAAAACGAATGCTCATCGTTTTTTCGAAGATCTCAATATGGATATCTGAGGCGTGTTCTTTGATAGCCTCGTTTAATACCGCGTTGATCAAGCGAATAACCGGCGCATCGGACTGCTCGTTGAGCAGATCTTCGTTGGTCGGTATCTCTTCTGAAAGCGCGTTGAGATCGTCGGCATTATTCATCCCTTCGGCAATCAGTTGTGCCGTGCCGCTATCTTGCTGGAAGATAAGCTCCAGCTGTTCATCAAATTGTTGTGGGGAAAGACGACGGAAGGTACAGTCCGCTGTCGTTAATATCGCGGCATCAAGCAAATTATCAAGCGGCGTGTTGTCAGCGTAGATGACTTCGCCGTTGTGGATCGCTACGCCGCGTTGTTGCGCTTTTAGCCAGATTCGCTGTTTCATTTTGATGAGTTATCCAGCGAATCAATGTTATCAACGCCGATCAGTAGCTTACTGCTCTTCTCTGCGCGTTCTTTTTGCATCGTCTTGAAACGTGTATATTTTTCCTGCGATAAGGAATGGTATACATCGTCATCCCGAATGATCGTTGGGCGAATAAAGACCATCAGATTACGTTTGCTTTTTTCATTATCGGTGTAGCGAAACAGTTGCCCGACCAATGGAATATCGCCGAGTAACGGAACTTTTTCGATCGTTTCTTTGCTGGAGTCGTCCATTAATCCCCCCAGCACGACCGTTTCGCCACTTTTCACCAGCACCGCGTTCTGGATGGTGCGGGTATTGAAGGTTGGCCCGAGATCAGACGAGTTTGCTGAGGAATCAACGCTCGATACCTCCTGTTCAATCTCCATCAATACCGAGTCTCCCTCGTTAATTTGCGGCGTAACCTTTAGCTTGGTTCCCACGGTTTTACGTTCAACGGTACTGTAAATATTATCACCGGAGGTGGTTTGGGAACCGGATAGCACTGGCACATCCTGGCCGACGTTAAACGACGCTTCTTTATTATCAAGTGTGACAATACTGGGGGTGGATAAGATGTCGTTTTTACTGTCTGAACTGATTGCCGTCAGCAGCACGCCCCAGTCACCGCTGAAGAAACCCGCTGCAAGACCATTAAATTCGCTGAACAGATCGTAGGCTGGGTTATCACTGGTGATGCCTCCCTGCTTTTTAAACTCCCTGACGCCCTGTGCGGCGTTGAAGATTGGCAGGCCGGTATTGGTAAACTGGGTTGCGCCGACGTTTTTATTGGCCCATTGCACGCCAAGATTCAAACCTTTGCCATCCTGGACTTCGACAATAATGGCTTCGACCAGTACTTGAGCGCGACGAATATCCAGTTTTTCAATTACTGGAGCCAGTTGCTGGAGTTGGCTTTGGTTGGCGGTGATGACCAGCGAATTGGTCTGTTCGTCTGCGCTGATAGATATATCGTTATTACTGCTGCTGGAGGTGTTGCCCCCCGATTTTGTTGCAGACCCGCTCTCATCTTTTAGTTTCTGCGAAACTCCCGTCAGGACTTCAACTAGCTTGTCTGCTTTGGCATATTTCAGATACCAGACGCGCGTATTACCCTGTCCCTGCTCCTGCGTATCGAGACGCGAAGCGAGCTGCGTGATTTTTGCACGGGCTCGATCCGAACCACTCACAATCAGAGCATTGCTGCGCTTGTCAGCGACAATTCGTGTTTGCAACGTGGTGGGTTTTGCATCTTTACCGCTTTCACGCGACAGTTCAGTGAGCACTTCGGCGAGATCGACGGCAGAAGCATATTTGAGCGAAATGATCTGGTCTTTTTCAGCACCCATCGTGTCCACACGCTTTGCCACCTCAATCAGACGATTGACGGTAGACGCTTTCCCGGTAAGAATCAATACGTTAGAGGCTTCGTAGTGGACGACGTTGCCAATATTGCCGCCGTCAAGCATCTGGCGCAACAGCGGGGCCAATGCACGAGCCGGCACGTTATTGAGCGAGACGACACGGGTTACCAGTTCGTCGCCCTTGCCGGGGTGGGTGTCGCTGGAGAGTCGACCCGGCGCCATTTTAATTTTGTCAGAACGCACGACTTTAAGAATGCCGTTGTCAAGTGTAACGAGGGAAAAACCATACAAATCAAGCACGCTAAGGAAAAACTGGTAGTATTCCTCTTCGGTGAAAGAGTCAGTGCTTCTGACCGAGATGGTCGCGCTGACATCAGGGGCAAGGAGAATTGTTTTACCGATATTCTGCCCAACAATATCAACAAATGTCTTAATATCCGCGCCGTTAAAGTTGGCGGTATAATCAGCTGGCATTGCCGGCGCGCTGGCGGTTGCCAGTAGCAGGATTATTAAAACCCCGGCCAGACGGCAACGGGGGAAGAGTCCATTCATTTAATTTTCCTTAACATCCTTGAACTGATTTACTGAAACATTAACTAAACGGGGAAGCGAGTTGCGCACCACGGTGAACTGCGCCATTTGCAGACGACTCAGCGCTTCCTGCGCCTGATTAAGATCGGCTTGCTGCGTTAATGAGAGGTTATTAATACGCACGGCAATGTCACCGGGCAGCAGTTCGGTTCCGGTGAATGAATGTGTTTTATCACGGGGTAAAAGACGCAATCCGCGTAGTGAGTTTTTTTCCTGAACGGCGCTGGTTGCGATAAAGTCCGCCAACGCAAACTGCTGGTGGGTACGGACGTCCTCTTTTTTGTCCTGCGGCCTCGAAGAGGGTAATTCCTCGAGGAGCGTCAGCCGGACTTCCTGTCCCTGATGGTCAAACGTCACCTGATTTTTATCGATAGCGGTAATACGCGAGTCAGGAGAGGAGTTGAGGGGCTGGTTAAGCGTATAGCTGGTTTGCTGTCCTCCCTCTTTGACAATCGCACGGGAGGCAGATTTATTGGTGCTGAAAATAATTCCGCTTAACTTGATACCTGACAACGCGTCGACAGTATGCTGACGACGGGCTGGCCGCGTTGTGGCACCCAATGGTTGAGCAGATAACTTCAGGGGCGGCAATTCCTGACGTTGTGGATTATCTGCTTTTATTTTATATACATAGTTTTTATTTTTGTTCCAATTAATATAGATAGAGTAAATAAAACAAAAAGAGATAATAATACTAATGAATATAACGATAATATATACAATACGGCCTGCTAGCACGTTTTTCAGAAAATATTTAGGTGTTAACATAAGCATCGGATTAAATATGGTTAGAATATTCGAATGTAATTGTTTTATTTGCTAATGGAATGAATAATATGATCGCCGCAACACGATGACAAGTTGTTTGTATTTTGTGTGGTTAACTTAGGAATAATGACATTATTCATTTAGACGAGCATGATAAATCATGGATGATTTTGCTTATATTCATACAGAAAGAGAATATATTCTTATTCGTTATATAATTGACGAATTGCAGCGTGAACGATGGGTTGTGCTACATGGGGATAAATCATCCGGGAAAACCGTGTTGGCTTACGGTATTGCTGAACGATTCCCAGGGCGGACAATTATTCTAAACCCCATCAACACGAATGGCTATCGGTGGGATTGGACGCTTGTTTATGATAATCAGCCAAACAATAATTTGGTTGGATGTATTTTCCCTGTGACATCACTCTGGTCCGAGCTATGTTCGACGGTAATAACGAATCCCCCTGAATCCTTGCTGATTATTCTTGAAAATGCGCACGGGATAAAACACGGGCTTGCGGAGTTCATCCAGCAAGGTAAAGCACAAATACCGGGGGTGCATATTCTCACTGTAGGGATGTTTACCTCCCGACAACGACGAAAATTACACCTTGGACATCCATCATGGTTGACGATTCCCGCTCCCGGCATTGAAGAAGCCCGACAGGTGATTGCCCACCATGCTGGTATTGATCTCACTGCGGTTAATCTGCTTCCATCCCATTTTATACGCAGAATTATGCGGAGTACTCGCGGAGAACTGCGATTACTGGCACGGGCAGGATGGTGTATTCGTCAGGCGCTACAGGCAGAAGATATCGACGTTACCCGATTCAGCCGAAAACAGCGCAAATGGGTGCTACGTTGCTTGCCGACGCCTCGCCGGCGAGTTCTCACCGCATCTGCACTTATTCTTATTGCCGGAACATGTTGGTTTGCAGGATGGAAAAACGGGGCGCTGTTATCCCCTTTATTGCCGGAATTGCCGCGTAATATTTTTGCTGACAGGACCGGGCTCCTCCCAACGCCCGTGGATCTTGGCGATAAAATAATGACAGTCAATGACGCCACCCAATTACTGTTCGAGGTTTGGGGTTATGAAACCGATAAAAAGGAAGCATGGTGCGATCAGGCATGGCGAGGCGATTTAATGTGCGAATCTGGTGTGACTACGTTGGATCAATTGCAAAATCAGGGACTACCCTGGATTGCTCAACTGCAGGTGGCAGATAAAAAGATCCCCGTGGTCGTCATCGGTTTCAGCGGTGAAAATGTGATCGCCCTGGCAGGAAAAAGGACCTGGCATCTCAGGCTGGCGTGGTTCTCTACGGTTTGGAATGGCAATTATACAATTATGAGGAAAATGACGCCGGAAGGGAAAACCACGATTACGAAAAAAAGTAGTGTCGAAGATATTATCTGGCTGGATGCCATGCTTAGCCGAGTACTTAACGTTGAAGCCGATGAATCGGGAGAATGGTCGGCATTGTTGGTGGAGAAAATTCGTGAGTTTCAGGTACAAAATGGGCTGACTGCAGATGGTATCGCTGGACAACTTTCGCTTATTAAACTATGGCAGGCGTTGGATGAAAGCCCCAAACTTATTGTGGAAGGAGAAGGGCATTAATGTTTCAGTTATATTGCCGGGGTCAACAACTATCCGCAGTATGTGAACCTCGCTGCTGGTGGCGCTTTGCCCGCGTCGTTGGAGGGTATGGACTGTGTAGTTGCAGCTGGTTTCTCTTTGCTGCGTTCTGGGTGGCTATGGGGAGTTATTTCCAATCCCAACGGGCACCAGTTCAGATGGCGGAATTAGCTAACCCTAATTATGTGCTTTCGCAAGAACATTATCTTTATAAGAAAACCCCTCTTCCGGCGGTAGTCGAAACAGAAGAAGAGACTGATGAGCAGAACGAGGCCCATGAGGAGAGCGTAGTTGACATGCAAAATCCAGCACCTGAAGACGCCACGGATCATGCCGATTTAAAGGCACGGGTAAAGCAGGCAATGGCTGAAATAGCACAATAAGCATTCGCAGAAGCGATCTGGTTATTATCAACACAGTTCGCTTGCAATGCTCCACTGAATGCGTATAATGCGCGGGCTTGTCTAATATTGACAGCGGTTCGATATGAGCCACCGGTACTGCGAAAGCAATACCAGACAATGTTCCCAATCGGGGAACTCTGTAAGAACGGTTACACTCTCCCATCAATCGTAATGGGTTTGAGGAGTAACTATTTCGTTTATAAAATAATTGGAGCTCTGGTCTCATGCAGAACCAAAGAATCCGTATCCGTTTGAAAGCGTTTGATCATCGTCTGATCGATCAATCAACCGCGGAAATCGTCGAGACTGCCAAGCGCACTGGTGCGCAGGTTCGTGGTCCGATCCCGCTGCCGACCCGCAAAGAGCGTTTCACCGTTCTGATCTCTCCGCACGTTAACAAAGACGCGCGTGATCAGTACGAGATCCGTACTCACAAGCGTCTGGTTGACATCGTTGAGCCAACTGAAAAAACCGTTGATGCTCTGATGCGTCTGGACCTGGCTGCCGGTGTAGACGTGCAGATCAGCCTGGGTTAATCAGGTCATCGAGCGATTGAGAGGTTGATACAATGATTGGTTTAGTCGGTAAAAAAGTGGGTATGACCCGCATCTTCACTGAAGATGGCGTCTCTATCCCAGTAACCGTTATCGAAGTTGAAGCAAACCGCGTTACTCAGGTTAAAGATCTGGCTAACGACGGCTACCGCGCTGTTCAGGTTACCACCGGTGCTAAAAAAGCTAACCGTGTAACTAAGCCGGAAGCTGGCCACTTTGCTAAAGCTGGCGTAGAAGCTGGCCGCGGCCTGTGGGAGTTCCGTCTGGCAGATGGTGAAGAATACACCGTTGGTCAGAACATTAGCGTTGAACTGTTTGCTGACGTTAAAAAAGTTGACGTAACCGGTACCTCTAAAGGTAAAGGTTTCGCTGGTACCGTTAAGCGCTGGAACTTCCGTACCCAGGACGCTACTCACGGTAACTCCTTGTCTCACCGCGTTCCGGGTTCTATCGGTCAGAACCAGACTCCGGGCAAAGTGTTCAAAGGCAAGAAAATGGCAGGTCAGCTGGGCAACGAACGTGTAACCGTTCAGAGCCTGGACGTAGTACGTGTTGACGCTGAGCGCAACCTGCTGCTGGTTAAAGGTGGTGTTCCGGGTGCGACCGGTTGCGACCTGATCGTTAAACCAGCTGTGAAGGCGTAAGGGGATAGCAATGGAATTAGTATTGAAAGACGCGCAGAGCGCGCTGACTGTTTCCGAAACTACCTTCGGTCGTGATTTCAACGAAGCGCTGGTTCACCAGGTTGTTGTTGCTTATGCAGCTGGTGCTCGTCAGGGTACTCGTGCTCAGAAGACTCGTGCTGAAGTAACTGGTTCAGGCAAAAAGCCGTGGCGCCAGAAAGGTACCGGCCGTGCGCGTTCAGGTTCTATCAAGAGCCCGATCTGGCGTTCAGGTGGCGTAACCTTCGCTGCTCGCCCGCAGGACCACAGTCAAAAAGTTAACAAGAAGATGTACCGCGGCGCGCTGAAAAGCATTCTGTCCGAACTGGTACGTCAGGATCGTCTGATCGTTGTCGAGAAGTTCTCTGTTGAAGCGCCTAAAACTAAGCTGCTGGCACAGAAACTGAAAGACATGGCTCTGGAAGATGTGCTGATCATCACCGGTGAGCTGGACGAAAACCTGTTCCTGGCTGCGCGCAACCTGCACAAGGTTGACGTACGCGATGCAACTGGTATCGACCCGGTTAGCCTGATCGCCTTCGACAAAGTCGTAATGACTGCTGATGCTGTTAAGCAAGTTGAGGAGATGCTGGCATGATTCGTGAAGAACGTCTGCTGAAGGTGCTTCGCGCACCGCACGTTTCTGAGAAAGCGTCTACTGCGATGGAAAAAACTAACACCATCGTTCTCAAAGTTGCTAAAGACGCGACCAAAGCAGAAATCAAAGCTGCTGTGCAGAAACTGTTTGAAGTCGAAGTCGAAGTCGTTAACACCCTGGTAGTTAAAGGGAAAGTTAAACGTCACGGACAGCGTATCGGTCGTCGTAGCGACTGGAAAAAAGCTTACGTCACCCTGAAGGAAGGCCAGAATCTGGACTTCGTCGGCGGCGCTGAGTAAGTCGGAGGAGTAATACAATGGCAGTTGTTAAATGTAAACCGACATCTCCGGGTCGTCGCCACGTTGTTAAAGTGGTCAACCCAGAGCTGCACAAGGGCAAACCTTTTGCTCCGCTGGTTGAAAAAAACAGCAAATCCGGTGGTCGTAACAACAATGGCCGTATCACCACTCGTCACATCGGTGGTGGTCACAAGCAGGCTTATCGTATTGTTGACTTCAAACGCAACAAAGACGGTATCCCAGCAATTGTTGAACGTCTTGAGTACGATCCGAACCGCTCCGCGAACATCGCGCTGGTTCTGTACAAAGACGGTGAACGCCGTTACATCCTGGCCCCTAAAGGCCTGAAAGCTGGCGACCAGATTCAGTCTGGCGTTGATGCTGCAATCAAAGCAGGTAACACCCTGCCGATGCGCAATATCCCGGTTGGTTCTACCGTTCATAACGTAGAAATGAAACCAGGTAAAGGCGGTCAGCTGGCACGTTCCGCTGGTACTTACGTTCAGATCGTTGCTCGTGATGGTGCTTATGTCACCCTGCGTCTGCGTTCTGGTGAAATGCGTAAAGTCGAAGCAGACTGCCGTGCAACTCTGGGCGAAGTTGGCAATGCTGAGCATATGCTGCGCGTTCTGGGTAAAGCAGGTGCTGCACGCTGGCGTGGTGTTCGTCCTACCGTTCGCGGTACTGCGATGAACCCAGTCGATCACCCACATGGTGGTGGTGAAGGTCGTAACTTTGGTAAGCACCCGGTAACTCCGTGGGGCGTTCAGACCAAAGGTAAGAAGACCCGCAGCAACAAGCGTACTGATAAATTCATCGTACGTCGCCGTAGCAAATAATTTTAGAGGATAAGCCATGCCACGTTCTCTCAAGAAAGGTCCTTTTATTGACCTGCACTTGCTGAAGAAGGTAGAGAAAGCGGTGGAAAGCGGAGACAAGAAGCCCCTGCGCACTTGGTCCCGTCGTTCAACGATCTTTCCTAACATGATCGGTTTGACCATCGCTGTCCATAATGGTCGTCAGCACGTTCCGGTATTTGTTTCCGACGAAATGGTCGGCCACAAACTGGGTGAATTCGCACCGACTCGTACTTATCGCGGCCACGCTGCTGATAAAAAAGCGAAGAAGAAATAAGGTAGGAGGAAGAGATGGAAACTTTAGCTCAACATCGCCATGCTCGTTCTTCTGCTCAGAAGGTTCGCCTTGTTGCAGACCTGATTCGCGGTAAGAAAGTGTCGCAGGCTCTGGATATTCTGACCTACACCAATAAGAAAGCGGCTGTATTGGTTAAGAAAGTCCTGGAATCTGCCATTGCTAACGCTGAACACAACGATGGCGCTGACATTGACGATCTGAAAGTTACGAAAATTTTCGTAGACGAAGGCCCGAGCATGAAGCGCATTATGCCGCGTGCAAAAGGTCGTGCAGATCGCATCCTGAAGCGCACCAGCCACATTACTGTGGTTGTGTCCGATCGCTGAGACTCTGGAGACTAGCAATGGGTCAGAAAGTACATCCTAATGGTATTCGCCTGGGTATTGTAAAACCATGGAACTCAACCTGGTTTGCGAACACCAAAGAATTCGCTGACAACCTGGACAGCGATTTTAAAGTACGTCAGTACCTGACTAAGGAACTGGCTAAAGCGTCTGTATCTCGTATCGTTATCGAGCGTCCGGCTAAGAGCATCCGTGTGACCATTCACACCGCTCGCCCGGGTATCGTTATCGGTAAGAAAGGCGAAGACGTAGAAAAACTGCGCAAAGTCGTAGCTGATATTGCTGGCGTTCCTGCCCAGATCAATATCGCCGAAGTGCGTAAGCCTGAACTGGACGCAAAATTGGTTGCTGACAGCATCACTTCTCAGCTGGAACGTCGCGTTATGTTCCGTCGTGCTATGAAGCGTGCTGTACAGAACGCAATGCGTCTGGGCGCTAAAGGTATTAAAGTTGAAGTTAGCGGCCGTCTGGGCGGCGCGGAAATCGCACGTACCGAATGGTACCGCGAAGGTCGCGTACCGCTGCACACTCTGCGTGCTGACATCGACTACAACACCTCTGAAGCGCACACCACTTACGGTGTAATCGGCGTTAAAGTGTGGATCTTCAAAGGCGAGATCCTGGGTGGTATGGCTGCTGTTGAACAACCGGAAAAACCGGCTGCGCAACCTAAAAAGCAGCAGCGTAAAGGCCGTAAATAAGGAGCGTCGCTGATGTTACAACCAAAGCGTACAAAATTCCGTAAAATGCACAAAGGCCGTAACCGCGGTCTGGCTGCTGGCGCGGATGTTAGCTTCGGCAGCTTCGGTCTGAAAGCTGTTGGCCGTGGTCGTCTGACTGCCCGTCAGATCGAAGCAGCACGTCGTGCTATGACCCGTGCAGTTAAGCGTCAAGGTAAGATCTGGATCCGTGTATTCCCGGACAAACCGATCACTGAAAAGCCGCTGGCAGTGCGTATGGGTAAAGGTAAAGGTAACGTAGAGTATTGGGTTGCCTTGATTCAGCCGGGTAAAGTCCTGTATGAAATGGACGGCGTACCGGAAGAGCTGGCCCGTGAAGCATTCAAGCTGGCAGCAGCGAAACTGCCGATTAAAACCACCTTTGTAACTAAGACGGTGATGTAATGAAAGCAAAAGAGCTGCGTGAGAAGAGTGTTGAAGAGCTGAACACCGAGCTGCTGAATCTGCTGCGTGAGCAGTTCAACCTGCGTATGCAGGCTGCAAGTGGCCAGCTGCAACAGTCTCACCTGTTGAAGCAAGTGCGTCGTGATGTCGCACGCGTTAAGACTTTACTGACTGAGAAGGCGGGTGCGTAATGACCGATAAAATCCGTACTCTGCAAGGTCGCGTTGTTAGCGATAAAATGGAGAAATCCATCGTTGTTGCTATCGAACGTTTTGTGAAACACCCGATCTACGGTAAATTCATTAAGCGTACGACCAAACTGCACGTACATGACGAGAACAACGAATGCGGTACTGGTGACGTGGTTGAAATCCGCGAATGCCGTCCGCTGTCCAAGACTAAGTCCTGGACGCTGGTTCGCGTTGTAGAGAAAGCCGTTCTGTAATACAGTAGGCATTCTCAACGAATAAACGGCTCAGCGATGAGCCGTTTATTTTTTCTACCCATATCGTTTGAGCGGTGTTATAATGCCGCGCCCCCGATATGGGGCTTTTTTAACGACCTGATTTTCGGGTCTCAGTAGTAGTTGACATTAGCGGAGCACTAAAATGATCCAAGAACAGACTATGCTGAACGTCGCCGACAACTCCGGTGCACGTCGCGTAATGTGTATCAAGGTTCTGGGTGGCTCGCACCGTCGCTACGCAGGCGTCGGCGATATCATCAAGATCACCATCAAGGAAGCAATTCCGCGTGGTAAGGTCAAAAAAGGTGATGTGCTGAAGGCGGTAGTGGTGCGCACCAAGAAGGGTGTTCGTCGCCCGGACGGTTCTGTCATTCGCTTCGATGGTAATGCATGCGTTATTTTAAACAATAACAGCGAGCAACCTATCGGTACGCGTATTTTTGGGCCGGTAACTCGTGAACTTCGTAACGAGAAGTTCATGAAAATTATCTCTCTGGCACCAGAAGTACTCTAAGGAGCGAATCATGGCAGCGAAGATCCGTCGTGATGACGAAGTTATCGTGTTAACCGGTAAAGATAAAGGTAAACGCGGTAAAGTTAAGAATGTCTTGTCTTCCGGCAAGCTCATTGTTGAAGGTATCAACCTGGTTAAGAAACACCAGAAGCCGGTTCCGGCTCTGAACCAACCAGGCGGCATCGTTGAAAAAGAAGCTGCTATTCAGGTTTCTAACGTTGCAATCTTCAACGCGGCAACCGGCAAGGCTGACCGTGTAGGCTTTAGATTCGAAGACGGCAAAAAAGTCCGTTTCTTCAAATCTAACAGCGAAACTATCAAGTAATTTGGAGTAGTACGATGGCGAAACTGCATGATTACTACAAAGACGAAGTAGTCGCTAAACTCATGACTGAGTTTAACTACAATTCTGTCATGCAAGTCCCTCGGGTCGAGAAGATCACCCTGAACATGGGTGTTGGTGAAGCGATCGCTGACAAGAAACTGCTGGATAACGCAGCAGCTGACCTGACAGCAATCTCCGGTCAAAAACCGCTGATCACCAAAGCACGCAAATCAGTTGCAGGCTTCAAAATCCGTCAGGGCTATCCGATCGGCTGTAAAGTAACTCTGCGTGGCGAACGCATGTGGGAGTTCTTTGAGCGTCTGATCACTATTGCTGTTCCACGTATCCGTGACTTCCGTGGCCTGTCCGCTAAGTCATTCGATGGCCGTGGTAACTACAGCATGGGTGTCCGTGAGCAGATCATCTTCCCAGAAATCGACTACGATAAAGTCGACCGCGTGCGTGGTTTGGATATTACCATTACCACTACTGCGAAATCTGACGAAGAAGGCCGTGCTCTGCTGGCTGCCTTTGACTTCCCGTTCCGCAAGTAAGGTAGGGTTACTGAATGGCTAAGCAATCAATGAAAGCACGCGAAGTAAAGCGCGTAGCTTTAGCTGATAAGTACTTCGCAAAACGCGCTGAACTGAAAGCTATTATCTCTGATGTGAACGCGACCGACGAAGATCGTTGGAACGCAGTTCTGAAGCTGCAGTCTCTGCCGCGTGATTCCAGCCCGTCCCGTCAGCGTAACCGCTGCCGTCAAACAGGTCGTCCGCATGGCTATGTGGGCAAGTTCGGGTTGAGCCGTATCAAACTGCGTGAAGCCGCAATGCGCGGTGAAGTACCAGGCTTGAAAAAGGCTAGCTGGTAATTACCAATTGAATCACGGGAGTAAAGACAGATGAGCATGCAAGATCCGATCGCGGATATGCTGACCCGTATCCGTAACGGTCAGGCCGCGAATAAAGCTGCGGTCACCATGCCTTCCTCCAAGCTGAAAGTGGCAATTGCCAACGTGCTGAAGGAAGAAGGTTTTATTGAAGATTTTAAAGTTGAAGGCGACACCAAGCCGGAACTGGAACTTACTCTTAAGTATTTCCAGGGTAAAGCTGTTGTAGAAAGCATTCAGCGTGTCAGTCGCCCAGGTCTGCGCATTTATAAGCGTAAAGACGAGCTGCCGAAAGTTATGGCTGGCATGGGTATCGCAGTTGTTTCTACCTCTAAAGGTGTTATGACTGATCGTGCAGCGCGCCAGGCTGGTCTTGGTGGCGAAATTATCTGCTACGTAGCCTAATCGGAGGAAAAAATGTCTCGTGTTGCTAAAGCACCGGTCGTTATTCCTGCCGGCGTTGATGTAAAAATCGACGGTCAGGTTATTACGATCAAAGGTAAAAACGGCGAGCTGACTCGTACTCTCAACGATGCTGTTGCAGTAAATCATGCAGATAATGCACTGACCTTCGGTCCGCGTGATGGTTACGCAGATGGATGGGCTCAGGCTGGTACCGCGCGTGCCCTGCTGAATGCAATGGTTGTCGGTGTTACCGAAGGCTTCACTAAGAAGCTGCAGCTGGTTGGTGTAGGTTATCGTGCAGCGGTCAAAGGGAATGTAGTAAACCTGGCTTTAGGTTTCTCTCATCCAGTTGATCATCAGCTGCCGGCAGGTATCACTGCAGAATGTCCGACTCAGACTGAAATCGTGCTGAAAGGCGCTGATAAACAGCTGATCGGTCAGGTTGCGGCAGATCTGCGCGCCTACCGTCGTCCTGAGCCTTACAAAGGCAAGGGTGTTCGTTACGCCGACGAAGTCGTGCGTACCAAAGAGGCTAAGAAGAAGTAAGGTAACACTATGGATAAGAAATCTGCTCGTATCCGTCGTGCGACCCGCGCACGCCGCAAGCTCAAAGAGCTGGGCGCAACTCGCCTGGTGGTACATCGTACCCCGCGTCATATTTACGCACAGGTAATTGCACCGAACGGTTCTGAAGTTCTGGTAGCTGCTTCTACTGTAGAAAAAGCTATCGCTGAACAACTGAAGTACACCGGTAACAAAGACGCTGCAGCAGCTGTGGGTAAAGCTGTCGCCGAACGCGCTCTGGAAAAAGGCATCAAAGATGTGTCCTTTGACCGTTCCGGGTTCCAATATCATGGTCGTGTCCAGGCACTGGCAGATGCTGCCCGTGAAGCTGGCCTTCAGTTCTAAGGTAGAGGTGTAAGATGGCTCACATCGAAAAACAAGCTGGCGAACTGCAGGAAAAGCTGATCGCGGTAAACCGCGTATCTAAAACCGTTAAAGGTGGTCGTATTTTCTCCTTCACAGCTCTGACTGTAGTTGGCGATGGTAACGGTCGCGTTGGTTTTGGTTACGGTAAAGCGCGTGAAGTTCCAGCAGCGATCCAGAAAGCGATGGAAAAAGCCCGTCGCAATATGATTAACGTCGCGCTGAACCACGGCACCCTGCAGCACCCGGTTAAGGGTACTCACACGGGTTCTCGTGTATTCATGCAGCCGGCTTCCGAAGGTACCGGTATCATCGCCGGTGGTGCAATGCGCGCCGTTCTGGAAGTCGCTGGAGTTCGTAACGTTCTGGCTAAAGCGTATGGTTCCACCAACCCGATTAACGTGGTTCGTGCAACTATCGACGGTCTGGAAAATATGAAATCTCCGGAAATGGTCGCTGCCAAGCGTGGTAAATCCGTTGAAGAAATTCTGGGGAAATAAACCATGGCAAAGACTATTAAAATTACTCAAACCCGCAGTGCAATCGGTCGTCTGCCGAAACACAAGGCAACGCTGCTTGGCCTGGGTCTGCGTCGTATTGGTCACACCGTAGAACGCGAGGATACTCCTGCTGTTCGTGGTATGGTCAACGCGGTTTCCTTCATGGTTAAAGTTGAGGAGTAAGAGATGCGTTTAAATACTCTGTCTCCGGCCGAAGGCTCCAAAAAGGCGGGTAAACGCCTGGGTCGTGGTATCGGTTCTGGCCTCGGTAAAACCGGTGGTCGTGGTCACAAAGGTCAGAAGTCTCGTTCTGGCGGTGGCGTACGTCGCGGTTTCGAGGGTGGTCAGATGCCTCTGTACCGTCGTCTGCCGAAATTCGGCTTCACTTCACGTAAAGCAGCGATTACAGCCGAAGTTCGTCTGTCTGACCTGGCTAAAGTTGAAGGCGGTATTGTAGACCTGAACACGCTGAAAGCAGCTAACATTATCGGTATCCAGATCGAGTTCGCGAAAGTGATCCTGGCTGGTGAAGTCACTACTCCGGTAACTGTTCGTGGCCTGCGTGTTACTAAAGGCGCTCGTGCTGCTATCGAAGCTGCTGGCGGTAAAATCGAGGAATAAGTAGCAGATGGCTAAACAACCGGGATTAGATTTTCAAAGTGCCAAAGGTGGCTTAGGCGAGCTGAAACGCAGACTGCTGTTTGTAATCGGTGCGCTTATTGTGTTCCGTATTGGCTCTTTCATTCCGATCCCTGGTATTGATGCCGCTGTACTTGCCAAACTGCTTGAGCAACAGCGAGGCACCATCATTGAAATGTTTAACATGTTCTCTGGTGGTGCTCTCAGCCGTGCTTCTATCTTTGCTCTGGGGATCATGCCGTATATCTCGGCGTCGATCATTATCCAGCTGCTGACGGTGGTTCACCCAACGCTGGCAGAAATTAAGAAAGAAGGGGAGTCTGGTCGTCGTAAGATCAGCCAGTACACCCGCTACGGTACTCTGGTGCTGGCAATATTCCAGTCGATCGGTATTGCTACCGGTCTGCCGAATATGCCTGGTATGCAGGGCCTGGTAATGAATCCAGGCTTTGCATTCTATTTCACCGCTGTTGTAAGTCTGGTTACAGGAACGATGTTCCTGATGTGGTTGGGCGAACAGATTACTGAACGTGGTATCGGCAACGGTATCTCAATCATTATCTTCGCCGGTATCGTTGCGGGACTCCCGCCAGCCATTGCCCATACTATCGAGCAAGCGCGTCAAGGCGACCTGCACTTCCTCGTGTTGCTGTTGGTTGCAGTATTAGTATTTGCAGTGACGTTCTTTGTTGTATTTGTTGAGCGTGGTCAACGCCGTATTGTGGTAAACTACGCGAAACGTCAGCAAGGTCGTCGTGTCTATGCTGCACAGAGCACACATTTACCGCTGAAAGTGAATATGGCGGGGGTAATCCCGGCAATCTTCGCTTCCAGTATTATTCTGTTCCCGGCGACCATCGCGTCATGGTTCGGGGGCGGGACTGGTTGGAACTGGCTGACAACAATTTCGCTGTATTTGCAGCCTGGGCAACCGCTTTATGTGTTACTCTATGCGTCTGCAATCATATTCTTCTGTTTCTTCTACACGGCGTTGGTTTTCAACCCGCGTGAAACAGCAGATAACCTGAAGAAGTCCGGTGCATTTGTACCAGGAATTCGTCCGGGAGAGCAAACGGCGAAGTATATCGATAAAGTAATGACCCGCCTGACTTTGGTTGGTGCGCTCTACATTACCTTTATCTGCCTGATCCCGGAGTTCATGCGTGATGCAATGAAAGTACCGTTCTACTTTGGTGGGACCTCACTGCTTATCGTTGTTGTCGTGATTATGGACTTTATGGCTCAAGTGCAAACTCTGATGATGTCAAGTCAGTACGAGTCTGCATTGAAGAAGGCGAATCTGAAAGGCTACGGCCGTTAACAGTCGCCCGAGAAGTTACGGAGAGTAAAAATGAAAGTTCGTGCTTCCGTCAAGAAATTATGCCGTAACTGCAAAATCGTTAAGCGTGATGGTGTCATCCGTGTGATTTGCAGTGCCGAGCCGAAGCATAAACAGCGCCAAGGCTGATTTATTCGCATATTTTTCTTGCAAAGTTGGGTTGAGCTGGCTAGATTAGCCAGCCAATCTTTTGTATGTCTGTGCGTTTCCATTTGAGTATCCTGAAAACGGGCTTTTCAGCATGGTGCGTACATATTAAATAGTAGGAGTGCATAGTGGCCCGTATAGCAGGCATTAACATTCCTGATCAGAAACATGCTGTGATCGCATTAACTTCGATCTACGGCGTCGGCAAGACCCGTTCTAAAGCCATTCTGGCTGCAGCGGGTATCGCTGAAGATGTTAAGATCAGTGAGCTGTCTGAAGAACAAATCGACACGCTGCGTGACGAAGTTGCCAAATTTGTCGTTGAAGGTGATCTGCGCCGTGAAGTTAGCATGAGCATCAAGCGCCTTATGGACCTTGGTTGCTATCGCGGTTTGCGTCATCGTCGTGGTCTCCCGGTTCGCGGTCAGCGTACCAAGACCAACGCACGTACCCGTAAGGGTCCGCGCAAACCGATCAAGAAATAATCGGGGTGATTGAATAATGGCAAAGGCACCAATTCGTGCACGTAAACGTGTAAGAAAACAAGTCTCTGACGGCGTGGCTCATATCCATGCTTCTTTTAACAACACCATCGTTACCATTACTGATCGTCAGGGTAACGCACTGGGTTGGGCAACAGCCGGTGGTTCCGGTTTCCGTGGTTCTCGCAAATCCACTCCGTTTGCAGCTCAGGTTGCAGCAGAGCGTTGCGCTGAAGCCGTAAAAGAATACGGTATCAAGAATCTGGAAGTTATGGTCAAAGGACCGGGTCCAGGTCGCGAATCTACTGTTCGTGCTCTGAACGCCGCTGGTTTCCGCATCACTAATATTACTGATGTGACTCCGATCCCTCATAACGGTTGTCGTCCGCCGAAAAAACGTCGCGTATAACGCTGTCGTTTCTAGGATTGTTGGAGAAAGAAAATGGCAAGATATTTGGGTCCTAAGCTCAAGCTGAGCCGTCGTGAGGGCACTGACTTATTCCTTAAGTCTGGCGTTCGCGCGATCGATACCAAGTGTAAAATTGAACAAGCTCCTGGCCAGCACGGTGCGCGTAAACCGCGTCTGTCTGACTATGGTGTGCAGTTGCGTGAAAAGCAAAAAGTTCGCCGTATCTATGGTGTGCTGGAGCGTCAGTTCCGTAACTACTACAAAGAAGCAGCACGTCTGAAAGGCAACACCGGTGAAAACCTGTTGGGTCTGCTGGAAGGTCGTCTGGACAACGTTGTATACCGTATGGGCTTCGGTGCCACTCGTGCAGAAGCACGTCAGCTGGTCAGCCATAAAGCAATTATGGTAAACGGTCGTGTTGTTAACATCGCTTCTTATCAGGTTAGTCCGAATGACGTTGTTAGCATTCGTGAGAAAGCGAAGAAGCAGTCTCGCGTGAAAGCCGCTCTGGAGCTGGCTGAGCAGCGTGAAAAGCCAACCTGGCTGGAAGTTGATGCTGGCAAGATGGAAGGTACGTTCAAGCGTAAGCCGGAGCGTTCTGATCTGTCTGCGGACATTAACGAACACCTGATCGTCGAGCTTTACTCCAAGTAAAGCTTAGTACCAAAGAGAGGACACAATGCAGGGTTCTGTGACAGAGTTTCTAAAACCGCGCCTGGTAGATATCGAGCAAGTGAGTTCGACGCACGCCAAGGTGACCCTTGAGCCTTTAGAGCGTGGCTTTGGCCATACTTTGGGTAACGCACTGCGCCGTATTCTGCTCTCATCGATGCCGGGTTGCGCGGTGACCGAGGTTGAGATTGATGGTGTACTACATGAGTACAGCACCAAAGAAGGCGTTCAGGAAGATATCCTGGAAATCCTGCTCAACCTGAAAGGGCTGGCGGTGAGAGTTCAGGGTAAAGATGACGTTATTCTTACCTTGAATAAATCTGGCATTGGCCCTGTGACTGCAGCCGACATTACCCATGATGGTGATGTCGAAATCGTCAAGCCACAGCACGTGATCTGCCACCTGACCGATGAGAACGCATCTATTAGTATGCGCATCAAAGTTCAGCGCGGTCGTGGTTATGTGCCGGCTTCTACCCGAATTCATTCGGAAGAAGATGAGCGCCCAATCGGCCGTCTGCTGGTCGACGCATGCTACAGCCCTGTAGAGCGTATTGCCTACAATGTTGAAGCAGCGCGTGTAGAACAGCGTACCGACCTGGACAAGCTGGTCATCGAAATGGAAACCAACGGCACAATCGATCCTGAAGAGGCGATTCGTCGTGCGGCAACCATTCTGGCTGAACAACTGGAAGCTTTTGTTGACTTACGTGATGTACGTCAGCCGGAAGTTAAAGAAGAGAAACCAGAATTCGATCCGATCCTGCTGCGCCCTGTTGACGATCTGGAATTGACTGTCCGCTCTGCTAACTGCCTCAAAGCAGAAGCTATCCACTATATCGGTGATCTGGTACAGCGTACTGAGGTTGAGCTTCTTAAGACGCCTAACCTTGGTAAAAAATCTCTTACTGAGATTAAAGACGTGCTGGCTTCCCGTGGACTGTCTCTGGGCATGCGCCTGGAAAACTGGCCACCGGCAAGCATCGCTGACGAGTAACCGGATCACAGGTTAAGGTTTTACTGAGAAGGATAAGGTCATGCGCCATCGTAAGAGTGGTCGTCAACTGAACCGCAACAGCAGCCATCGCCAGGCTATGTTCCGCAATATGGCAGGTTCACTGGTTCGTCATGAAATCATCAAGACGACTCTGCCGAAAGCGAAAGAGCTGCGTCGCGTAGTTGAGCCGCTGATTACTCTTGCCAAGACTGATAGCGTAGCTAATCGTCGTCTGGCATTCGCCCGTACTCGTGATAACGAGATCGTGGCAAAACTGTTTAACGAACTGGGCCCGCGTTTCGCGAGCCGCGCCGGTGGTTACACTCGCATTCTGAAGTGTGGTTTCCGTGCAGGCGACAACGCGCCGATGGCATACATCGAGCTGGTTGATCGTTCAGAGAAAACAGAAGCTGCTGCAGAGTAATCTGTAGTAACGTAAAAAAACCCGCCTCGGCGGGTTTTTTTATATCCGCCCTATCCCCACTTATCTACAATATCTGTACTCTTTTTGTTCATCCCCTGGAGCGTTATATGTGGTTACTGGACCAGTGGGCAGAGCGCCATATTATTGCTGCACAGTCTAAAGGCGAGTTTGATGATTTACCTGGTACAGGCGAACCGCTTACGCTTGATGATGATTCCCATATTCCGCCAGAACTTCGGGCCGGATACCGTTTATTAAAAAATGCAGGTTGTCTTCCACCTGAGCTTGAGCAGCGCAGAGAGGCGATCCAGCTGCTTGAAATACTCGCGGGGATCCGCAAAGATGATCCCAGTTATCAGGAAGTCAGTCGTCGGTTGTCGCTACTGGAGCTAAAACTTCGACAAGCTGGACTTAGCACCGAGTTTTTACACGGCGAATACGCAGATAAGCTGCTACAGAAGATCAACGACAAATAGCGGAGAGAGCATGTACCGAATTGGTGAATTAGCGAAGCTGGCTGACGTGACGCCGGATACTATCCGTTACTATGAAAAGCAGCAGATGATGGAACATGAAGTACGTACCGAAGGCGGGTTTCGCCTCTACACTGAAAGCGATCTTCAGCGTCTGAAGTTTATTCGTTATGCCCGGCAGCTTGGTTTTACACTGGAGTCGATTCGCGAACTGCTTTCGATCCGCATAGATCCAGAGCACCATACCTGCCAGGAATCAAAAGGGATCGTTCAGGAAAGATTACAAGAGGTCGAAGCGCGCATAGCGGAGCTTCAGGCGATGCAACGATCGTTACAACGATTAAATGACGCGTGCTGTGGTAAAGCACATAGCAGTGTGTACTGTTCTATTCTTGAAGCACTTGAACAAGGCGCCAGCGGGACAATATCAGACCGTTGATTTTTTGCACGGTCAGGTCTACACTCCCGGCGTAAATTACCCCACAAACTGGAGAGAGTATGAGCCGTTATCAGCATACCAAAGGACAGATAAAGGACAACGCCATTGAGGCGCTTCTGCATGATCCACTGTTCAGGCAGCGCATTGAGAAAAATAAAAAAGGGAAGGGAAGTTATCTACGTAAAGGTAAACATGGCAATCGGGGAAACTGGGAGGCCAGTGGCAAGAAAGTGAAGCACTTTTTTACCACTGGCCTTTTTGTTTCAATGAACGCTTAAGAGCGGTTGTTCTGTTCTTTCAGCAGGTCACGAATTTCACTTAGTAATACTTCTTCTTTAGATGGTGCAGGGGGCGCCGCTGGCTCCTCAGCTTTTTTACGATTCAATTTATTGATCAGTTTGATTGCCATAAAGATAGCAAACGCAACAATAATGAAATCGAAGACATTCTGAATGAATACGCCGTAATGCATGACTACCGCCGGGATGTCTCCCTGCGCATCACGTAACGTTAAAGCAAACTGTTTAAAATCAATCCCACCAATTAACAACCCCAGTGGCGGCATGATGATATCGGCAACCAGTGATGAAACGATCTTACCAAATGCCGCACCAATAATGACACCCACTGCCAAATCGACAACATTCCCGCGCATCGCGAATTCGCGAAACTCTTTAATAATGCTCATTTTATTCTCCCTATGCAGCTGACGTTTATAAGTTTAACAAATGTTTAGGCAATTTCCATTTATGTATTGCGGAAAGGAAAAATTATTAGGCCCTGATAAATAAAGGGAAATAAAAAGGGCGCCATATTAGCGCCCAAATTATTACAGGAAGAAGGGGCTTGGCTGGAATAAGCGCTCGACGTCGGTAATAAACTTTTTATCTGTCAGGAACATAATAACGTGATCGCCCTGTTCAATACGCAGGTTGTCATTGGCAATCATCACATCATTACCCCGTACAACGGCGCCAATAATGGTTCCGGGCGGAAGTTTAATTTCATCAATTGAGCGACCTACCACCCGTGAGGTTGTCTCATCACCGTGTGCGACGGCTTCAATGGCTTCCGCTACGCCGCGGCGTAGTGATGAAACACCAACAATATCAGCTTTACGCACATGGCTCAGGAGTGCGGAGATGGTCGCCTGCTGCGGTGAAATCGCAATATCGATCACGCTGCCCTGTACCAGATCGACGTACGCTCTGCGTTGGATCAGCACCATCACTTTCTTGGCGCCCATTCGTTTAGCCAGCATCGCCGACATGATGTTAGCTTCATCGTCGTTGGTCACCGCAATGAACAGATCAACCTGATCGATATGTTCTTCCGCCAGGAGCTCTTGATCCGAAGCATCGCCAAAAAAGACGATCGTATTTTGCAATTTCTCTGCAAGCTCCGATGCGCGCTGCTGATTACGCTCGATCAGTTTGACGCTGTAATCTTTTTCCAGACGCCGCGCGAGCCCCGCACCGATATTACCGCCACCGACTAACATAATGCGTTTGTACGGCTTTTCCAGACGCTGTAGCTCGCTCATGACGGCGCGAATGTGCTGTGATGCCGCGATAAAGAAAACCTCATCACCCGCTTCAACGATGGTAGAACCCTGCGGGCGAATTGGCCTGTCATGACGGAATATTGCCGCAACGCGGGTATCGATATGCGGCATGTGATCGCGCATTGTCGACAACGCATTACCGATTAGCGGTCCGCCGTAATAAGCTTTCACGACCGCCAGACTGACTTTGCCCTCGGCAAAATTCACGACTTGCAATGCGCCCGGATATTCAATCAGGCGGTAAATGCTATCGATAACCAGTTGCTCAGGCGCAATCAGATGATCGATAGGGACAGCATCGGATTGGAATAGCTTGTCCGCATCGCGAACATAATCCGGTGAACGAATACGGGCGATACGGTTAGGCGTATTAAACAGGGAATAAGCTACCTGGCAGGCAACCATATTTGTTTCATCTGAGCTGGTTACGGCAACCAGCATATCGGCATCGTCGGCACCAGCCTCACGCAATACACGGGGATGTGAACCATGTCCTTGCACGACGCGGAGATCGAACTTGTCCTGCAAGCTGCGCAGGCGCTCACCATTGGTATCGACTACCGTGATATCGTTGTTCTCTCCGACCAGGTTTTCAGCCAGCGTACCGCCAACTTGCCCTGCGCCAAGAATGATAATTTTCATCAGTCGCGACCCGTTATCTCATCACTTTTTGATTAGCTTAGCGTAAAAGAAGCCGTCGCCATCTTCTGCACCCGGTAAATTCTGACGTCCCGGCTGCTCTGGCGTACCGGTTTCGCTTAACACCGCATCCGGTGTGCGTGCAAGGAACGCGGCGATCTGCTGTTGGTTTTCTTCTGGCAGAATAGAACAGGTTGCATAGACTAGCGTGCCGCCAGGCTTAAGGTGTGTCCAGGTGGCATTGAGGATCTCCGCCTGCAACTGAGCGAGTTCGGCAATATCCCGATCGCGACGCAGCCATTTGATATCCGGATGGCGACGGATTACACCAGTGGCAGAACATGGGGCGTCCAGCAAAATACGGTCAAATTGTTGCTCACCGCACCACTGCTGTGGATAGCGACCATCACCCTGCTTCACGGTCGCTTTCATGCCCAGGCGTTTCAGGTTGTCATACACGCGAGACAGGCGTTTATCGTCGACATCGACTGCCATCACGTTCGCATCTGGCGCGACCTCCAGAATATGGGTGGTCTTGCCACCGGGAGCGCAACATAAATCAAGGATCTGCTCTCCGTTTTGTGGCTGCAGATAGCTGACGCAACCCTGGGCGGAGGCATCCTGAACGGTGACCCAACCTTGCTCAAAACCAGGCAGAGCGAGTACGGGGGCAGGTGTCTCCAGACGGACTGCATCCGGGTAATTCGGATGAGGGAAACCGGTCAATCCTGCTTCGGCGAGTAGTTCCAGCCAGGCGTCGCGCGTATGGTGGTTGCGATTGACACGGAGCCACATTGGCGGACGTTGGTTATTAGCCTCAAGTATGGCTTCCCACTGCTGTGGATAAGCGGCTTTAATACGTTTTACCAGCCAGGAGGGGTGTAAGAAACGCAGATCGCTTTGTGCGAACTCGGTCTGCAGTTCTTCCTGACGGCGCTGGAACTGGCGTAATACGCCATTGATCAGCCCTTTCAGTTGCGGACGCTTGATCACCACCGCGCCTTCTACGGTTTCTGCCAGCACAGCATGGGGGGGAATACGGGTATGCAGCAGTTGGTAGAAGCCCACCATGATCAGGTAGTGAACGGTACGCTGTTTGCCCGTCATTGGACGTTCCATCAGTTGCTGGATCATCCATTCCAGTTGCGAGAGTGTGCGCAATACGCCGAAGCAAAGCTCTTGCAACAGCGCTTTATCTTTATCGGCAACTTTTTGCTGCATGGCGGGCAGCACGTTGCTTAATGATTGCCCCTTTTCGACAACCTGCTCGACGGTCTGGGCCGCCATACTGCGTAAATTAAGATGTTTTTTCATAAGTGCGAAAATAAAAATGCCCGGTAACACCGGGCTTAAAGAGATGAACCGTCAGGCCAGACGGTTTCCGGGCACAAACCACTCCCGGCGCGAATTAAGCAGATCCTGCGCACTCATGGCTTTTTTGCCTGCAGGCTGCAAAGAGACGAGATTCAGGATGCCGTCGCCTGTTGCAACCTGGATACCCTGACGGGTCGCTTCCAAAATTGTGCCTGGTTCAGCGTTAGCGGGCGTATCGATCACCGTCGCCTGCCAAATTTTTACTGGTTGCTCGTCGATGACGATATAGCTCATTGGCCACGGGTTAAAGGCGCGGATGCAGCGCTCCAACTGAGCGGCCGAAAGTGACCAGTCGATACGGGCCTCTTCTTTACTGAGTTTCTCTGCATGCGTAACCAGTGATTCATCTTGTACCACGGGTTTTATCGTGCCAGCAGCCAGCTGTTTTAGCGTTTCAATCAGCCCCTGAGGCCCCAGGTCTGCCAGCTTGTCGTATAACGAACCGCTGGTATCCTCTGCCGTAATCGGGCAGGAGAGCTTAAGCAGCATATCACCGGTGTCGAGACCAACATCCATTTGCATGATGGTAACACCCGTTTCGCTATCGCCAGCCCACAGTGAACGTTGAATCGGTGCTGCGCCACGCCAGCGTGGAAGCAGGGAACCGTGAACGTTGATACAACCCAGGCGCGGCATTTCCAGCACGGCTTTTGGCAGAATCAGTCCATATGCCACTACCACCATCACGTCTGCGTGTAAATCAGCAACCAACTGTTGGTTTTCCTGAGGGCGAAGAGAGACGGGCTGGAAAACCGGTATCCCTTTTTCTTCTGCTAACACTTTTACCGGGCTGGGCATCAGCTTTTTACCGCGTCCCGCAGGGCGGTCCGGTTGGGTAAACACGCCAACGACGTTATGTCCAGAAGACAACAGCGCGTCAAGGTGACGCGCTGCAAAGTCAGGTGTACCCGCAAAAATAATACGTAGTGAGTCTGACACGTTGATTCTTGTCCTTAAGCTCGGGCGTTCAGGCGGTCGAGTTTTTCAACTTTCTGACGAATACGTTGTTGCTTCAACGGAGACAGATAATCGATAAACAGTTTACCGACCAGGTGATCCATTTCATGTTGAATGCAGATAGCGAGCAGGCCATCGGCTTCCAGTTCAAAAGATTTACCGTCGCGATTGAGCGCACGAATTTTTACTTTCTCAGCACGTGGTACTAACGCACGCTGTTCGGGGATAGACAGGCAACCTTCTTCAATGCCGGTTTCGCCATCTTTCTCCAGCAGCTCCGGGTTGATTAAAACCAACTGCTCGTCGCGATTTTCAGAGACATCAATAACAATGATGCGCTGATGGATGTCGACCTGTGTTGCCGCCAGACCGATACCCTCTTCTGCGTACATCGTTTCGAACATATCATCAACGATACGCTGAATTTCTGCATTCACTTCTTCAACCGGTTTTGCGACTTTGCGAAGACGCTCGTCCGGAATATGTAACACTTGCAAAACTGACATAGTTATCCAGAGTTGTGTTCAGGAGTTGAAAAGATTATTACCTCTATTCTAGACAAAACCCCCTCTGATTGACAGCATCAGTGACCAATCGCAAAGATTGCCAGGACTGCTTGTGGCAGGGGAGCAGGGATGACCCAAATTGAAATTTGGCTATGTTTAGCGCAAGTGAATGAACTGTATGGTGATGAGATGGTGCGCCTTGCCCACTGGCTCAATGCCCAACCCTGTATTAACAACACGATACTCCAGCACGCAGGATTATCTTCCCGCCAGGCCATGCGCTTTTTAACCTTTTCAGAACAGTTACTGGAAAAAACGCTGCGTTGGTTGGAGCAGCCGAACCACCATTTAGTGGTTGCCGACAGTGAGCATTATCCGTCCCAGCTGCGCGCGATTGAAGATTATCCTGGGGTACTTTTCGTTGCCGGTACTCCCACATGCCTGCATTCATTTCAGGTTGCCGTCGTCGGTAGTCGCCAACATTCATGGTATGGCGAACGTTGGGGGCGATTATTTTGCGAAAAGCTTGCCGCGTTTGGGGTGACGATAACCAGTGGGCTGGCCCGAGGGATTGATGGCGTGGCGCATAATGCGGCGATAAACCGACAAGGCACGAGTATTGCGGTGCTGGGAAATGGGCTTGAGACCATTCATCCACGACAGCATGTCCGTCTCGCCGAACGTCTGATCGATTCCGGAGGCGCATTGGTGTCTGAGTTCCCATTAGATACGCTCCCACTGCCGCGCAATTTTCCCCGACGAAATCGCATTATCAGTGGTCTAAGTAAAGGTATCCTGGTCGTTGAGGCCGCGCAGCGCAGCGGTTCATTGGTCACAGCACGCTGTGCGCTGGAACAAGGGCGGGAGGTTTTTGCTTTGCCTGGACCGATTGGGAGTCCGGGAAGTGAAGGTCCACATTGGCTTATTCAGCAGGGAGCCACGCTTGTGACCGCACCAGAGCAAATTCTGGAAAATTTGCAATATGGGCTGCAATGGTTGCCAGATGAACCTGAAAAATCAATTTATTCGCCAGATCACGAAGAGGTGGCATTGCCATTTCCTGAGCTCCTGGCTAACGTAGGAGATGAGGTAACACCTGTTGACGTCGTCGCTGAACGTGCCGGCCAACCTGTGCCAGAGGTAGTGGCTCAACTACTCGAACTGGAGTTAGCAGGATGGATCGCAGCTGTACCCGGCGGCTATGTCCGATTGAGGAGGGCATGCCATGTTCGACGTACTAATGTATTTGTTTGAGACATATATCCATAACGAAGCTGAGCTGCGTGTGGATCAGGACAAACTGGAACGGGATCTTACCGACGCTGGTTTTGATCGTGAAGACATCTACAACGCGTTACTGTGGCTGGAAAAGCTTGCTGATTATCAGGATGGCCTTGCCGAACCTATGCAGCTGGCGTCTGACCCTCTTTCTCTGCGTATTTATACTGCAGAAGAATGTGAACGACTGGATGCGAGCTGTCGCGGATTCTTGCTATTCCTGGAGCAGATTCAGGTGCTAAACCTCGAAACGCGAGAAATGGTAATTGAGCGCGTACTCGCGCTGGATACGGCAGAGTTTGATCTGGAAGACCTGAAGTGGGTAATCCTGATGGTGCTATTCAACATTCCGGGTTGTGAAAATGCCTATCAGCAAATGGAAGAATTACTCTTTGAAGTGAATGAAGGTATGCTGCATTAATCAATCTTCATTCAGTATGAGTTGTTATGGCTAAATCAGCACTGTTTACGGTGCGTAAAAACGAGCCCTGCCCACAATGCGGGGCCGAACTGGTTATTCGCTCCGGGAAACACGGTCCGTTTCTCGGTTGTTCACACTATCCAGATTGCGATTATGTCCGTCCGCTGAAATCATCGGCGGACGGACATATTGTCAAAGTTCTGGAGGGTAAGTTTTGCCCGGCATGTGGCGCTGAGTTGGTGCTGCGACAAGGGCGATTCGGTATGTTTATCGGATGCAGTGACTATCCTGCATGCGATCACACCGAGCTTATCGACAAGCCTGATGAAACAGCAATCGTCTGTCCTCAATGCCAGACCGGTCACCTGGTCCAGCGGCGTTCCCGTTATGGCAAAACTTTTTACTCCTGCGATCGCTATCCGGAGTGCCAGTTTGTCATTAACTTCAAACCGTTAGCCGGAGAGTGTCCAGAGTGCCATTATCCGCTACTCATCGAAAAGAAAACCGCGCAGGGTGTGAAGCATTTCTGTGCCAGTAAACAATGTGGAAAGCCGATTTCGGCGGAATAAAAAAGTGAATAATAACCTGCCCACAGGCCCTATCGCTGCTGCAATAGAGGTACTGAACCAAGAGAAAGTCATCGCCTATCCAACAGAAGCTGTATTTGGTGTCGGCTGCGATCCCGACAGCGAAACGGCAGTTAGCCGTTTGTTGGAACTTAAACAACGCCCGGTCGAGAAAGGCCTAATTTTGATTGCGGCTAACTTTGAGCAACTTAAGCCCTATATTGACGATAGCTCGCTTACTGATGCTCAACGTGAGGCTATCTTCGCTCGCTGGCCTGGTCCTGTCACCTTCGTTTTCCCAGCGCTTGCGTCTACACCTCGTTGGTTGACCGGTCGTTTTGATTCGCTGGCCGTGCGTGTCACAGATCATCCGCTGGTGGTTGCACTGTGCCAGGCTTATGGCAAACCTATCGTTTCCACCAGTGCTAATTTGAGTGGCTTACCGCCTTGCCGAACGGTAGAGGAAGTCCGCGCACAGTTCGGTACAGACTTTCCCGTTGTTGAAGGAGAGACCGGAGGGCGTTTGAATCCTTCGGAGATCCGTGATGCACTGACGGGTGAACAGTTTCGACAGGGGTAATATGAAAGAAGCCTATGCTGTTTTTGGTAATCCGATAGCGCACAGTAAATCGCCTTTTATTCATCAGCAATTTGCAGAGCAGCTGAAGATTGATTACTCCTATGGACGTGTACTGGCGCCGATCAATGACTTTGTGAATTCGCTGAACGCCTTTTTTGCTGAGGGGGGGAAGGGGGCAAATGTCACCGTTCCTTTTAAAGAAGAGGCGTTTGCGCATGCCGATGAATTAACAGACCGGGCATCGCTAGCTGGTGCAGTCAACACCCTTAAACGGCTGGAGGATGGTCGTTTGCTGGGAGATAACACGGATGGTATCGGTTTATTAAGCGATCTTGAGCGTTTATCTTTCATTCGTCCCGGCTCGCGAATTCTGCTGATTGGTGCGGGCGGTGCATCCCGTGGGGTATTGCTACCTCTTCTTTCTATGGATTGTGCGGTGACCATTGTTAATCGTACGGCCTCCCGCGCTGAAGAACTGGCACAGCTCTTCTCTCATACCGGTAGCGTGCAGGCGGTGGGAATGGACGAACTTGATAATCACAGCTTTGATCTGATTATTAACGCGACGTCCAGCGGTATTAACGGTGAGGTCCCGTCTATTCCGGCATCTCTTATCCATCCCTCCGTCTACTGCTACGACATGTTTTATCAGAAAGGGAATACGCCGTTCCTTTCCTGGTGTGAAAAGCATGGGGCGAAACAGTATGCCGATGGTCTGGGGATGCTGGTGGGACAAGCTGCACATGCCGTTTTACTCTGGCATGGCGTTTTACCCCAGATTGAGCCGGTCATTAAAAGCATGCAACAGGAATTGTCGGCATGAATCAGGCGATCCAGTTTCCCGATCGAGAAGAATGGCGGACGGATGTGAATGCCATTGTTTTCCCTGCAATGGTTCATGGCATGCAGTTAACATGTGCCATATCGGGAAAGATGTTGGCGTCCCGCTTTGGCGGCGAGACGCCTGAACAGTGGCTGGAAATCTTTCGAGTACATCGCTGGGACCTGGAGGAAGAGGTCGAAGCATTGATCCAGGACCAGCAGGAAGATGCTCAGGGTTGGGTGTGGCTACTCTGACTTAAATACTCATCTTTCCACTTAACATAGTTGTTAGCTGAGTATTGCAAGCCTGCTTTCTCTTCATCGCTTAATGGACGAATCTGCTTAACCGGGCTTCCCAGGTACAGATATCCACTCTCCAGGCGTTTGTTTTGCGGAACCAGGCTTCCCGCCCCAATCATAACGTCGTCTTCAACAACGACACCGTCCAACAGAATCGATCCCATACCGACTAATACGCGGTTACCAATGGTACAACCGTGCAGCATGACTTTATGACCAACTGTGACATCTTCACCTACGATCAGCGGATTACCCTGCGGATTGGATGTAGATTTATGTGTGACATGTAGAACGCTGCCGTCCTGAATGTTTGTACGCGCACCGATTTGCACGTAGTTCACGTCGCCACGGATCGCGACCAGTGGCCAAATTCCGACATCATCAGCTAAACGGGCATCACCGATGACCACGCTACTGGTGTCGATCATCACGCGTTTTCCGATCTGTGGGAAAAGATCCTTATAAGGGCGCAGTACATCAGACATGTTTACCTCAGCGAAAATAGAGCGGTAATGAAGACTTTGGTTGGATTATCGAGACTGTGCAAGTGATTTATCTATCAAAAATCAGCCAAATTGCGCAGGAATATAGCGAAAGGGGTGAAAAACAAGCATTCAGCAAAAAAGATCCAAAAAATACTTGTGCTAAAAAATGGGATCCCTATAATGCGCCTCCATCGACACGGCGGATGTGAATCACTTCACACAAACAGCCCGGTCGGTTGAAGAGAAAAACCTGAAAATGAGGGTTGACTCTGAAAGAGGAAAGCGTAATATACGCCACCTCGCGACAGAGCGCTAAAGCGCGTCGCAACTGCTCTTTAACAATTTATCAGACAATCTGTGTGGGCACTCGAAGATACGGATTCTTAACGTCGCAAGACGAAAAATGAATACCAAGTCTCTGAGTGAACACGTAATTCATTAC
>NZ_VDAY01000027.1:0-46926 GCF_019584005.1 Citrobacter sp. EC_71 | reverse complement strand
CTCAATGTGGCAGTTACTGAAAAAGGTCCGCCATTTTATGGAAACCGCCAGCCCATTCCCCGGAGGAAAACATGGCCAGGCAAAAGTGTAGCGGTATTAGGCGCAGCTATTTAGGCGCGCCAGATATTAACTGGCCCGAACAACCTGCGTAACTACGTATAAGTAGTTAACATATAGTTATGTAGTAGGGGTTTAGGGATACTAAACCCATTAGAGAAGTTGCCAAAAATAGGCTGCAAGTTATTTATACTTTAGTCCGACTAGACCTAAGTTTATATTTTATCTTCTTTATAAGACAATATTCTCGAATTAAGATGGTGTTAATTCTCTTGCTCAATGTTTGTGTGCTGGAGAATGGTGTGATTGCATTTTTTATATGGTGAATTTGCTCTTTGTTAAAGTGGCAATAACCATTAATTCTTGTGCTTATTCTTTTTGCCAGACTATATGTCTGGTGAACCGCTGGTGCTATGGTTTCGATCTCGCTCTTGCTTTTTGTGTTAAGCAATTCATTGAAAACAGCCATGGCACATATTATATCATCGACATCTTTTATTCGAGGTGCGTTAGTTATACTATTTTTCCTGACTCGGTATAAAACAAGAACATCGGTCATGCGTTTGATTTTTTTTGATAGAAGATATGTTTTGGGTATTAAAGCTATATCTTCATAATGCCTGTCAATTGGAAAGCGCAACGTATTAAATATGAATTTTTTATAAACTCTTGCCCATGGAAACCATTCGTTTTTAGAAAATGTTTCACGTAGATTACTTATTGAATCTATGGTTAATGTTTCGTTTGTGGATACGATAGATACAGCGGTTACTTTCTGTGTGTTGTCGTCATAAAATCTATTTGCATTAAACTCAATTAAATCAATGTCATCAAGCTTTAGTGTTGGACTGATTTTATCCCAAAATGATGAATCCCAAAGATCATCACCATCTAAAAATGCCAAATACTTCCCTGAACAAGCATCAATCCCTGCATTTCTGGCAGCAGATACACCTTGGTTTACTTGAGTGATTAATTTAATGGATTTATTTTTGTTTTTACTTATGAATGATTCTATTTCTTCAATGGAGTTATCTGTAGAGCCATCATTAATCACAATGATCTCGACGCTATCATCTATTTGACAGCATACGGATTGTAAACATTGATAAATATAATCCTGGCAGTTATAGCAGGGGATTATGACGCTTAACAAGACAGGGGTATCCATTAAATGTTTCCTTAAGTTACAAAACTTAATCCAAATTAAACTTTTTGCGAGGCTGAGAGTTTCCTCGAGTTTTTTATCTTACCATACCGAAGAAGGAAATCATCGTGTAATTGTATACAGTCGTAGACCAGGTAGACTAGTGCACTTGCAATATAGTGCGGAATGATTTCGTGAGCAACGGATAGTTCTTTTCCAGCATGATACATTAATGTACTTAATCTGTAGTCAGCCAGAAATTAACATCTTCTAAAATTATAAGTCAATTTTAAGGTTTAGCGGTGATTATGTGGCTGTGGGGATAAACATTTAATAAACCGGGGGAAGGGAGGCTATCACTGGCGAAAAAAGCCAGAAGGCGCTGACGCTTATCCGGCTTGCATACGACATAAACTGGTGGCCGGAACAGGCGCAATTGCTCTCCGGCGCAATACAGATTACTTCAGTTCATCAACCATAGTGACGGCGCGACCAATGTAATTGGCTGGCGTCATTGCTTTCAGGCGAGTTTTTTCGTCTTCCGGCAGGGCCAGACCGTCGATAAACTGCTTCATACCTTCAGCGTCAACGCGTTTGCCGCGGGTCAGTTCTTTCAGCTTCTCGTAAGGCTTTTCAATACCATAGCGACGCATCACGGTCTGGATCGGCTCGGCCAGAACTTCCCAGTTATGGTCCAGTTCATCCAGCAGATGATCGCGATTCACTTCCAGTTTGCTCACGCCCTTCAGTGTGGATTGATACGCGATCAGCGCATAGCCAATACCGACGCCCAGGTTGCGCAGAACGGTTGAGTCCGTCAGGTCTCGCTGCCAGCGGGAAACCGGCAGTTTGCTCGCCAGATGTTGCAGTACCGCGTTAGACAGACCCAGGTTGCCTTCGGAGTTTTCGAAATCGATTGGGTTAACCTTGTGCGGCATGGTGGAGGAACCGATTTCGCCAGCGATAGTTTTCTGTTTGAAATGGTTCAGCGCCACGTAACCCCAGACATCGCGGTCAAAGTCGATCAGGATAGTGTTGAAACGTGCGATGCAATCAAACAGCTCGGCAATGTAGTCGTGCGGTTCAATCTGCGTGGTGTACGGGTTCCACTGGATGCCCAGCGACGTAACAAACTCTTCGCTGAACTGATGCCAGTCTACTTCCGGGTAAGCGGCGATGTGGGCGTTATAGTTACCCACGGCACCGTTGATTTTACCGAGAATTTCGACCTGGTTAAGCTGGCGGTACTGGCGCTCCATACGGTAAGCCACGTTAGCCATTTCTTTGCCCAGCGTAGACGGGGTGGCAGGTTGACCGTGGGTACGGGAGAGCAGAGGGATATCGCGATACTGTACGGACAGATCTTTCACTGCGTCGATAAGCTTACGCCAGTATGGCAGGACTACTTCGTCGCGAGCGGTTTTCAACATCAGCGCGTGAGACAGGTTGTTGATGTCTTCTGACGTACACGCGAAGTGGATAAACTCGGAAACGGCATGCAGTTCCGGGATATCAGCCACTTTTTCTTTCAGGAAATACTCAACTGCCTTCACATCATGGTTAGTCGTACGCTCAATGGTTTTGATACGCGCGGCATCTTCTTCATTGAAGTTAGCGACGATCGCATCAAGGAAACCGATTGCGTCGGCAGCAAAAGCAGGAACTTCCTTGATCGCTGCGTGCGCGGCCAGTTTTTGCAGCCAGCGTACTTCAACCTGTACACGGAATTTCAGCAAACCGTATTCACTGAAAATCCCGCGCAGCGCGCTGACTTTATCGCCGTAGCGTCCATCGACAGGGGAAACGGCGGTCAGTGAGGATAATTCCATAGATCACAACTCCGGGGTTAAATGAGCAAGAATTTGTTTTGCCTGAGTCGTCAGGCGATTACGAGAAAACATGAGTTGCAGACGGCCTCCACCAACCTGATGCCAGAGCACTGCTGCACGAATGCCAGCCAATAGCGAAGCGCGTACTTTAGCCTGAACTTGTGGGCTCTGGAGGATAGCAGGGGAACCCGTGACCTGAATACGCGGGCCGAGTGGGCTGATGACGTCAACATAAATGCCAGCCATCGCGCTCAGCAACGTTTCTGACTGCAAATCAAAATGGTCCAACTGGCGCTGTAAGCCGTTGATACGGTCTCCCAGCGTGTCCATAGCGCCTTTGGCCGCTGACAGCTTACGCTCCAGTACCATCAGGCTTAACGTGTAGCGGGTGAGTTCCGCGTTCAGCCCCTGACGACTGCTGGCGTTGAGCACGCCGAGCAACGTTTCAAGGCCAAGTCGCAGGTTAGCTTCACTCCCGCCAAAAACCCCAAGCGTCGAGCTGGGGTTCATGTCGATGATACTGTTAAGTGAAACGTGTAACGCATCGGCATCACAATGCCCCTGGTGCGCCAGTTCTTGCACCAGGCGTGCCGACTGGCATATACCTGCCAGGGCGAGGGTGATGTCATAATAATTCTTTGCCACGTTCACTGCTTCCTTGTATCAAATGTGTAAATAATTAGACCGGCAAAGGCAGGCGTTGTTCGATAATTCCGCCGCCGAGGCAGACTTCGCCATTGTAAAAGACAGCCGACTGACCCGGCGTTACCGCCGCAACCGGTTCGTCGAAAATGACTTCAATACGTTCAGCATCCAGCGCTTTAACGGTGCACGGAATGTCAGTCTGACGGTAGCGGGTTTTCACCGTGCAGCGCATTGTGCCGGTGAACGGTTCGCGATCGACCCAATGCAGCTGTTGTGCCACCAGGCCAACGGACATCAGGCGTGGGTGTTCGTGACCCTGAGCGACAACCAGAATGTTGTTCTCAACGTCTTTATCCACCACATACCATGGATCTTCCGTCCCTTCTTTCGTACCGCCAATGCCCAGACCTTTACGTTGGCCCAGAGTGTGGTACATCAGTCCCTGGTGCTGGCCAATCTCTTCGCCGTCAACGGTGATGATTTTGCCAGGCTGAGCGGGCAGGTAGCGACCAAGAAATTCGCGGAACTTACGTTCGCCGATGAAGCAGATACCCGTGGAATCTTTTTTCTTGGCGGTAATCAGACCGAGATCTTCGGCAATTTTACGCACCTGTGGTTTTTCCAGTTCGCCGACCGGGAACAGACTTTGCGCGATTTGCTCATGGCCGAGCGTATAGAGGAAATAGCTCTGGTCTTTATTGCCATCAAGCCCTCGCAGCAGGCGGCTTTTGCCGTCGACATCAGCGCGGCGCACGTAGTGACCGGTGGCGATGTAATCGGCACCTAAATCTTCAGCGGCAAATTCGAGGAAGGCTTTAAATTTGATCTCTTTATTGCACAGAATATCCGGGTTCGGCGTACGACCCGCTTTGTACTCTTCAAGAAACAGCTCAAAGACGTTGTCCCAGTATTCTGCGGCAAAGTTAACGGTATGCAGTTCAATGCCAAGTTTGTCACAGACAGCCTGTGCATCCGCAAGGTCGGCAGCCGCTGTGCAATATTCCTCGCCATCGTCCTCTTCCCAGTTTTTCATAAACAGGCCTTCTACCTGATAGCCCTGTTGTTGCAACAGCCAGGCAGAAACGGAGGAATCGACACCGCCGGACATGCCGACGATCACTTTTTTTGGGCTTTCAGACATAGGAATACTCACGACATTGAACTTCAAGGCGGCATATTCTAGCACGCAGCCCTTTACTTGACACCCTCTGTAAACGGCCAGTTAAATTCACCGATCATTGCCAGCGAATAGCGCTGCCCGCTCTGATAACAGAGAATGCTCTCGGCAACCAGCGGTGAGCGCAGGTTTGGCGCTGAGAGAATCTCTTCTGCGCTGACCCAGCGACAGCAATCAATATCACTGTCATGGGGTTCAGTAGCGCACATATTGGCAAGTTCGATAGAAAACAGAAAACGTAAAAAAGGCGTTCTGTCCGGCGCAATCCATTGGTGCATCCGAATGAAGTGCTGCGGCTGTGCGTTGATGCCTGTCTCTTCCCATAGCTCACGGGCGGCGGCCTGTACCAGGGTTTCGTCTGCTTCCAGGTGCCCGGCAGGTTGATTCCACAAGGCTTTGCCATTTATGGTTTCCTCAACGACTAAAAATTTATCTTCTGCATGCACAATGCAGGCGACCGTAACGTGTGGTTTGAACATACCGATTCCTTATACAGTTGCATCCCGCCATTCGCCGTTAGCGAGATTATCCAGCGTGTAATTACCCATGGCATAACGGATGAGGCGTAGCGTAGGAAACCCAACATGTGCTGTCATACGCCGTACCTGACGGTTGCGGCCTTCATATAAGGTGACTTTTAACCAACTGGTGGGAATATTCTTCCGTTCACGAATGGGCGGGGTTCTCGGCCACAGCCAGGCGGGTTCTTCTACCACTTCAATGCCTGCAGGCAGCGTGGGGCCATCGTTAAGCGTTACGCCAGTGCGCAGGGCTTCCAGCGCTTCGGGCGTAGGTTCTCCCTCAACCTGAACATAATAAATTTTCCCCGTGCGCTTGCCGGGCTGCGTTAACCGCGCCTGTAATGCGCCATCATTGGTCAGCACTAAAAGCCCTTCACTGTCCCGATCCAAACGACCCGCAGCATACACGCCTGGCACAGGAATAAAATCTTTTAACGTTTTGCGTCCCGCTTCGTCAGTAAATTGTGGCAAAACATCGTAGGGTTTATTGAACAAAACCACTCGTTTTGGCTGGTTTTCTTTACGCTGCTTAGTGACTTGTCGTGAGCTGAATCGCTTAACTTGGTGATTTCTAAAAGAAGTTTTTTGCATGGTATTTTCAGATTATGTCAATTGCCGCATTATAGCCTAAGAACGAGTGTCTTTCATGGCGACGAACAATAGGGTAGTATTGACACGCTCATTACAAATCATTAACAAAAAATTGCTCTAACGCAGTCGTGCAGCAGGACGCCAATGCACATGCAGCGCGATGACAGACGAGCAAACCAGAAGCGCTCGAAGGAGAGGTGAATGGAAAGCAAAGTAGTTGTTCCGGCGGAAGGTAAGAAGATCACCCTGCAAAACGGCAAACTCAACGTTCCTGAAAATCCGATTATCCCGTTCATTGAAGGCGACGGTATCGGCGTTGATGTAACCCCACCGATGATCAAAGTTGTCGATGCTGCTGTCGAGAAAGCCTATAAAGGCGAGCGTAAAATCTCCTGGATGGAAATCTACACCGGCGAGAAATCCACTCAGGTTTATGGCCAGGACGTCTGGCTGCCTGCTGAAACCCTTGATCTGATTCGTGAATATCGTGTTGCCATCAAAGGCCCTCTGACCACGCCAGTTGGCGGCGGTATTCGCTCTCTGAACGTTGCTCTGCGTCAGGAACTTGACCTGTATGTCTGCCTGCGCCCGGTGCGTTATTACCAGGGTACGCCAAGCCCGGTAAAACACCCTGAACTGACCGACATGGTTATCTTCCGTGAAAACTCCGAAGATATCTATGCGGGTATCGAGTGGAAAGCAGACTCCGCAGATGCTGAGAAAGTGATTAAATTCCTGCGTGAAGAAATGGGCGTGAAGAAAATTCGCTTCCCGGAACATTGTGGTATTGGTATCAAACCGTGTTCTGAAGAAGGGACCAAGCGTCTGGTTCGTGCGGCGATCGAATATGCCATCGCGAACGATCGTGATTCTGTTACCCTGGTACATAAAGGTAACATCATGAAGTTCACTGAAGGCGCGTTCAAAGACTGGGGTTACCAGTTAGCGCGTGAAGAATTCGGTGGCGAATTGATCGATGGCGGCCCGTGGGTGAAAATCAAGAACCCGAAATCCGGCAAAGAAATCGTGGTTAAGGACGTTATCGCCGATGCGTTCCTGCAACAGATCCTGCTGCGTCCTGCTGAGTACGATGTGATTGCTTGTATGAACCTGAACGGCGACTACATCTCTGATGCGTTGGCAGCACAGGTGGGGGGGATTGGTATCGCGCCAGGCGCGAACATCGGTGACGAATGTGCGCTGTTCGAAGCGACCCATGGTACTGCACCGAAGTACGCAGGCCAGGATAAAGTGAACCCTGGCTCTATCATTCTGTCTGCAGAAATGATGCTGCGCCACATGGGTTGGGTCGAAGCGGCTGACCTGATCGTTAAAGGTATGGAAGGCGCGATTAACGCGAAAACCGTAACCTATGACTTCGAACGTCTGATGGATGGCGCTAAGCTGCTGAAATGTTCAGAGTTTGGTGACGCGATCATCGAAAACATGTAATCCAGATTCTGGGTTGTATGAGAACGGGAGCCGAGAGGTTCCCGTTTTTTTGTGCCTGCAACATTGTTTCCCCAAAATGCTTCCCCAAAAACCAGGCGTGCTCACCCCGTTTTTACTTCGACAACAGTTCAATCCTTACCCCTGTCGTCGTGATATTTGTCTGTCATTTTTCTTGATTTATGTTCCAATAATTTGTGGATATCAATCCCTTGTGCTTTATATCTTCTTTCTGAAAGTGATTGTTGCTCGTGGTTCGTAGTATATTGAAAGTATTATTGGTTATTAGGTGCTCTGTATGTCCTATTCCATCGGTGAATTTGCGAGGCTTTGTGGAATAACCGCCACAACGCTGCGCGCCTGGCAACGTCGTTATGGACTTCTCAAACCACAACGTACGGATGGTGGGCACCGGTTGTATAGCGATGACGATATCCAACAGGCGCTTAAAATTCTCGATTGGGTGAAAAAAGGCGTACCGATAAGCCAGGTTAAACCGTTGCTGTCCCGCCCTGGTGCCCGGCGAACGAATAACTGGCTCGCTCTGCAAGAGAGTATGCTGCAGCGCTTGAACGAAGGGAAAATAGACTCTCTGCGCCAGCTTATTTATGATGCCGGTCGCGAATATCCCCGCCCTGAACTGGTGAGCGAGGTGCTGCGCCCTCTGCGAAGCCAGGTATCAGCTAACGTGCCGGCTATCATGACGCTGCGTGAAATCCTTGATGGTATTATTATTTCTTACACCTCGTTTTGCCTGGAAGGGGATAAGCGTGCGCCGGGCGATAACTACCTGATTACAGGCTGGCATCTTACCGACCCCTGCGAGATCTGGCTTGAAGCGCTTGGTCGCACTGGACAGGGACATCGCATTGATGTGCTTCCTGTACCGCCCGCGATGCTTGCGCCTGAAATTTTCCCCGAACGCAAATGGCTGTTGGTGACGTCCGGCAAACTCACCGTAGCGCGCAAAAAACAGATAGACCTCTGGCAACAGCAGGTCAACTCCCTCGAAGTGATCCCGCTTTAATTCTCTGTCATTACCTTTCTTGTGTGTTGATTGGTCATTACCTTTCTTGTGTGTTGATTGGTCACTACCTTAGTGGCTTACGAATAAATTTGCTCAAAAATATTAAACTTTAATTTATTGAATTAAATGAATTTATAATTATTTTTTAGTATAAACTTGGACAAATTAAAGTGTTTGTGTAAGTTTTAATTATACCGCCTACGTAATGTGGTTCACACAAGGGTAAGAGCTATGCGCGCACCGCCATCCGTTATCGACAGGTTTGTGGATTACTACGCCAGTTTGGATCGCCAGCCCGTCCCCGCGCTTGCCGGTTTGTACGACGTGCACGCGGTACTTGTCGATCCCTTCGGGGAACATAACGGGCTGTTTGCCATTCAGCGCTATTTCTCGCATCTCCTGGCGAATGTGAACGCCTGCCGTTTTGCCATTGACCCTCCACTGTGTGAGACCGGGAGGTTTGCCGTGACGTGGACAATGTACTGGTCGCATCCGCGTATTGCTGGCGGAGAAATACGATCTTTGCCGGGATGTTCAATGGTCGAGACACATGGCGAGAAGATTTTTCGCCAGCGTGATTATTACGATGCCGGTGAGATGCTCTATGAGCATCTGCCGCTGTTGGGTTGGGCCGTTCGCCACGTTAAAAGGAGGGTGCGCGCATGATGACTGTCCTCATTACTGGCGCAAGTTCAGGGATTGGCGCCGGGCTTGCAAAATCATGGGCCGATGACGGCTGCCACGTGATTGCCTGTGGCCGCAATCCCGAAAGGCTGGAACAACTGCGCCAATCCCACGCCAACATCACAGTACGCCTGTTCGATATGACAGACAGGGACGCCTGTCGCCAGGCGTTGGCGGACTGCAAACCCGAACTGGTTATTCTCTGTGCCGGAACTTGCGAATATCTCGACCACGGCTGGATAGATGCAGGGAAGGTTGAACGGGTGATGGCGGCGAATTATCAGGGCCCCATCAACTGCCTGGCAGCGCTTCAGCCGCAGTTAACTTCCGGTAACCGTGTGGTGCTGGTCAGTTCGATGGCGCACTGGCTGCCGTTCCCACGGGCGGAAGCCTATGGTGCGTCTAAAGCCGCGCTAACCTGGTTTGCCAATAGTTTGCGTCTGGACTGGGAGCCAAAAGGTATTGCCGTGACCGTCGTTTCGCCAGGATTTGTTGATACCCCGCTTACCCGTAAAAACGATTTTCCTATGCCCGGGCAGGTGAGTGTAAAGCAGGCGGTGAAGGCTATTCGTCGTGGCCTGGCGAAAGGAAAAAATAGTATTGCCTTCCCGACAGGTTTTGGCGTGTTGCTGCGTCTGTTGGCCGGGCTGCCTGAGAGTCTCCAGCGCACGTTGCTGCGCAGGATGGTGCGTTCATGAAAATTGCTATCATTGGCAGTGGTATTGCCGGATTAACCTGCGCCTGGCGTCTGGCCGGACATCATCAGGTGACGCTTTTTGAAGCGGCGTCGACCCCTGGCGGCCATACTGCGACGGTAGATATAGCGACTCCACAGGGGAATTTCGCGATTGATAGCGGCTTTATCGTCTACAACGACCGAACTTATCCGCGTTTTATGGGCTTGCTGAGTGAACTCGGTATCCAGGGGCAAAAAACGCAGATGAGTTTTTCGGTGCATAATACGCAAAGCGGTATGGAGTACAGCGGTCATACTCTGACTTCCTTGTTCGCCCAACGTCAGAACCTGCTCAAACCCGCATTTTGGGGAATGATGAAAGAGATTGTCCGTTTTAATCGTCTGGCTAAACGGGCATTGAATGATGTCGATGCCAACGCCACGCTACAGACCTTCCTCGACCAGCACCATTTCAGCGCGTTCTTTGCGCGTCATTATATTCTGCCGATGGGCGCAGCTATCTGGTCATCTTCGCTACAGGAAATGCGCCATTTTCCGTTGCCGTTGTTCTTACGCTTCTTTGAACACCACGGCCTGCTGGATATCTGGCATCGTCCGAAGTGGTACGTGGTGCCAGGCGGATCGCGCGAGTACATTCGCGTTATGCTGGCGAAGCTGGGTGAGCGTCTGGCATTGCACCTCAATGCGCCTGTTCAGCAGGTCATTCGTCACGACAGCGGCGTCAAAATCCAGTTGGCAGGATCAGTACAGACGTTTGATCAGGTGATCTTCGCTTGTCATTCTTCGCAGGCTCTGGTCGTGCTTGGTGATGCCACCACCGCAGAACTCGACGTGCTGGGCGCAATTAGCTGGCAGCGTAACGAGGTCGTTTTGCACAGCGATCGCCGCTGGTTACCGGTACGCGAACGCGCGTGGGCAAGCTGGAATTACCGCCTGAGTGGGCAAGATCGCGCCAGCGCCTGTGTCACCTATAACATGAATATTCTCCAGGGATTACCCGAAGGAAGCCCGCTATTCTGCGTGACCCTCAACCCGGACACCCCTATTGACGAGCGATTCGTCTGGCGACGCTTTGTCTACGAGCACCCATTGTTTAATCCCGACAGCTGGCGCGCGCAGGCGCGCCGCACTGAGATCAACGGCCTGCGTCGGACCTGGTTCTGCGGGGCTTATTGGTACAACGGCTTTCATGAGGATGGCGTGCGCAGCGCGCTCGATGTAGTACACGGCATTGCCGCAGGAGAGGGGGGCTAAGATGAACAGCTGCCTGTACCACGGTGTTTTGCGCCATCGCCGCCTCCAGCCAGCAACACACCAGTTTAGTTATCAGGTGTTTATGGCGTGGCTCGATTTAGATGAACTCGCACAGCTTTCGGGCGTAGGCGTGAAACGTAATCGCTTCGCCGCGACAGCTTTTCATGATGCGGATTACCCTCTGGGGACACCGTTAAGAGAGAGCGTGTTGAATAAGCTTGCCTGCCTGACGGGCGAACATCCCGGGGGGCGTGTAATGCTTCTGACACAGCTGCGCTATTTCGGTTTTCATTTTAACCCGGTCAATTTTTACTACTGCTATGACCGTTCACAGCGTCTGCGCTGGGTACTGGCGGAAGTCCGCAATACGCCATGGAATGAGCGACATTACTACGCTGTAGACGCACAGGAAAAGCGTCCGTTGGAAAAAGTGTTCCATGTATCGCCGTTTAACCCGATGGATATGGTCTATCACTGGCGATTTAACCCGCCGGGTAAAACGCTTCATATGCATATCGAAAACCACCAGGCAGAGAAGATTTTTGATGCCAGCCTGATGCTCAAACGCGAGCCGTTGACGCAGGCGAGTTTACGCGCGTTGCTGCTACGACTGCCGTTGATGACGCTGAAAACGGTGTTCGCGATTTACTGGCAGGCGCTACGCCTGTGGCTCAAGCGAGTCCCTCTCTACAACCATCCCGTCAGCAGGAGTGAACGATCATGACCGATCCCGTCTTTGCGCTTGAACCTGATGTTCCGCGCAACCTGCGTGTGGCGCGTTGGCTTATTTTCCGCATGCTGAGCGGCCTTCGCCAGGGTTCTGTCACGATGCGGGAAGGGGAGCAGACCTTACATTTTGGTGATGTTTCAGCTGAATTACGCGCTGAAGTACATATTCTCTCGCCCACAGTGTACTGGCGGGTGCTGAAAGGCGGAAGTCTTGCGGCGGCTGAGGCCTGGATGGACGGAGAGTGGGAAACGCAACAGCTCACGCCGTTACTGCAAATATTTGCGCTTAACAGCACCCTACTGGGACGCCTGGAAAGCGGTTTTCGCCTGCTTGGCCGACCCGCCGAGCGTTTGCGTCACTGGAAGCGTCGCAACCATCGGCAACAAGCAAAAGAAAACATTGCCGCGCATTACGATCTCGGTAATGCATTTTATGCGTACTTTCTTGATGAGGATTTACTCTATTCCAGCGCCTTATTCACCTGCCCCGAGCAGTCTTTAGCGCAGGCTCAGCAGGCCAAAATGGCGCGGCTTTGCGAGCAACTGGCACTGACCGCGAATGATCACCTGCTGGAGATTGGTACTGGTTGGGGGGCGATGGCGGAATTCGCCGCCCGCCACTACGGTTGCCGTGTAACCACCACGACCCTGTCTCAGGAACAGTTTGCCTGGGCGAAAGCGCGGATTGCCCGCGCAGGTTTACAGGAGAGAGTCAACGTCCTGCTGTGCGATTACCGCGACCTGACCGGGGAATTCGACAAACTGGTGTCGGTTGAAATGATCGAAGCGGTTGGTCAGCGTTATCTGCCGACGTTTTTCCGTACCTGCCAGGCGCGACTGCGTCGTGGGGGAAAACTGGCGATTCAGGCCATTACCATTCAGGATCAGCGCTATCGCGAATACAGCAAAGGCGTTGATTTTATTCAGCGCTATATCTTTCCAGGGGGCTTTTTACCCAGTATCACCGCGATGAGCGGCCTGATGACAAAGCATACTGACTTTGTGGTTCGTAATCTGTTCGATATGGGGCCTGACTACGCCCGGACGCTTGCGCACTGGCGACAAGGATTTGTTCACGCCTGGCATGACATTGAAAAACTGGGATTTGATGAGCGTTTTCGCCGTATGTGGCTGTACTACTTCGGCTACTGCGAAGCCGGTTTTAACGCCCGCACGATCAGCGTGGTGCAACTGACGGCGGAACGTCCATGAACCGCCATTTTCAGGTCTTTATCCTGGCTGTCGGGTTCGATATGTACTGGCTCATGGTGGTGTTATTTCGTGAGCGCGGCCTGGCGTTATGGCTTGGGCTGGCTATTCTGGCCTGCTTCTTGCTGCCGTCTGCGCAACGTCTGTACGCGTTAATGCTGGCAGCGGTGGGTAGTGGTCTGGATGCGCTGTGGGCGTTGACGGGGTTGATTAATTTTAACGGCGAAGCATTGTTGCCGTTATGGATGGTTGCGCTTTGGCTCATGTTCGCTGTCCTGTGGACGCACCTTACCTGCTCGACTACCTTGCCGGGATGGCTGCTGGCCATAATGGCCACCGGTGGTGGGCCGATCGCCTATGTGATAGGAGAGCGTTTGGGGGCCATTACTTTTCTGGAACCAACATTTATTGTTGTTGGCTTAATGGCGACGGGCTGGCTGGTGTTGATGCTGTTTTTTCATATTTTCATGGGGAAACACTAATGAAACCTGCCTTATTGATACTGCTGGGCGTCATGGCGACGGCGCCTTTTGCCGGTGCAACTGACTGGTTAATCTGGCGGAAAGTCGGTGATGCGACGCTCTCCTGGGGACCATTCACGATCTATACCTCACAACTGCGCACGCCGGATGGGCGCTATCGCGGGCTGAAAGAGGATCAAGCACTGATTATCACCTATCAGCGCAATATTGAACGGCAAGAACTGGTTAATGCCACCCGCGAACAGTGGCGAGCGCAGGGTATTCTGGGGCGGGAAGCGCAGAGTGAGTCCTGGCTTCGCATGTTGAGTGAGATATGGCCAGACGTCGCGCCAGGTACGCAACTGGCTTTTGTATTGCAAGATAAGCAGGGGAAGTTTTGGTATCGCGCTTCAGCGGCTCAAAGGCACTTTATCCCGCTTGGCCCACCGCAGTCGGCGGCGTTCAGCGAAAACTTTCTCTCTGTCTGGCTGGGTTCCCGCACGCAATATCCTGAGCTGCGTCAGCAGCTTACTGGAGGTGAAAAATGAAACGTTTATTGGCCCTGAGCCTGCCCTTGCTGATGCAGGTGGCTGGTTGTAGCGCTGAAATTGCCGACTATCGGCAACAGCAGCCGACGCTGGATATCTTTCAGTATTTTCAGGGAGAAACGCAAGCATGGGGGATGATTCAGGACCGCAGCGGTAAACAGCTTCGTCGCTTCCATGTCGATATTAACGGCGATGTGGTGGGAGACACATTGACCCTCAACGAACGCTTTGTGTACGACGATGGAGAGAAACAGCAGCGGGTGTGGCATATCCGTAAAGTTAGCGCCGATCGTTACGAAGGTACTGCCGGTGACATTGAAGGCGTGGCGAAGGGGCAAGCAGCGGGCAACGCGTTCAACTGGCATTACAGTATGAATGTGAAAGCCAGCGGCAGAACCTGGTTGCTGAATTTTGACGATTGGATGTACATGCAGGATGCTAACCATCTGTTTAATAAAACGGAGATGAAGAAATTTGGCCTCACCGTCGGTACGGTGACGCTTTTCTTCTCCCGTAAAACGCGATAGTGAGGAAGAGGTCATGAAAATGCAACCCATCGTTGGGATCAGTGGCTGTTTAACGGGATCTGCCGTCCGCTTTGACGGCGGGCATAAACGGGCAGAATTTGCGATGGAGAAACTAGCCCAGTGGGTGACTTTCCAGCCTGTTTGCCCGGAGATGGCGATAGGTTTGCCTGTCCCTAGGCCAGCGCTGCGCCTGGTGCAAACGACTGTCGGGGATATTCGCATGCGTTTTAGTCACGCACCTCACGAAGACGTGACCGACGAAATGGCTGACTTGTGCCAGCGGTATCTGGCAGGGCTGGACACACTGTCCGGTTTTATCGTCTGTGCAAAATCCCCCAGCTGTGGAATGGAACGTGTGCGCTTATATGACGATAAAGGCAATCGCGGGCGTAAAGACGGGGTGGGACTGTTTACCGCCGCGCTGATGGAGAAATATCCGTGGCTACCGGTAGAAGAAGACGGGCGACTGCACGATCCGGTCCTACGCGAAAACTTCGTCGAAAGGGTTTTCGCACTACAAGAGCTCAATATGCTGCGCAAAAATGGCCTGACGCGGCGGGCTCTACTGGATTTTCATAGCCGTTATAAATTGCAATTGCTGGCTCACCATCAGGCCGGATATAGGCAAATTGGCCCATTTGTCGCATCACTGCATGAATGGGAGGATCTGGAGGCTTTCTTTGCGGTCTACCGGGATAATTTAATGACAATTCTGAAGAAACCAGCCTCACGTAAAAACCACACAAACGTGCTTATGCACATTCAGGGGTACTTCCGTAATCAGTTAACAATGCGTCAGCGCGGCGAGTTGCGCGAGGTGATCCTTCATTACCGCGCAGGACTACTACCCATCCTGGCCCCGATGACGTTGCTGAAACATTATCTGGCGGAATACCCGGACGATTATCTACTGACGCAGAATTACTTTGATCCCTATCCGCAAGAATTAGCATTGCGACTGACTGTTAATTGATCATGACTGATAAACAGAACCGAGCAGAGTGATAATTTATGTCGTGTTCGAAATCTTTAATTACCGCTCTTCGCTCATAGTAGACGTCAGTTTTACCTTTATCGGTATTGTGTATGTCTACAATTTAATATTATTTCCCGATAAGTGTTACTTTTAACCTTCGTGAAAAAGAAACAAAATCATTCCTGCCATACAGTTTAAAAAAATTAAACCATCGATTCTTACCGAGATGATTTAGTTTGATTAATTGAGGTTTAAAATGGTAGCACATTATAAAAATACCCTGGTCATCATCAACAATATTGTTTCTAAGCGTTTTTATTTGGCACTGACAAACCAATTCATAATTGTTACTTGCCTTTATCTGTATAAACACACAGTGCTTATACTGTGTGTTTATCTGATATACAAGGGGCGACGTCAATATGAATTGACGTCCCCCGGGGATGATTATGTTATGAGGGGGTAGAAAGAAATATAAGCATTATAGTGAATAATAAATAAACTAATACTTTCTACGTTTTTTAGTGCCTATGTTTCTAATCTTGTCATTTCAGATGTTTATGTTCAGGCATCATTCTTAAAAGTGTATTGTCCTTCTGTATGGCGTGATGAAATAATGCCGCACCAGCATGGGCTGCAATCAAGAAATAGCCTACATTTGCCAGAGTTTCATGAATAGCTTTCACGACGGCCTTTATTTCATCATTGCTATGAACGAAAGAGGGGATGTTTAAACCTAAAAAAAACCAACTCTTTCCACCGTAAGCCATCGTCAAGACACCTAATAACGGTAGCGCCAGAAAAGAGACATAGAGCATGATATGAATTAATTTGGCTGATATCCTCTGCCACTGGGGGGGCGTAGGTGTGATAGCTGGATCGTCATACTTATGTTTGAGAATTACACGTATTATCATTAAACACCAGACAAATACACCTGCATTATAGTGTGTTTCTTTCATCAACAGATAGGAGGCACTGCCTTTGGGAAACCAACCGCGAAATTCCATTGTGGCATAGGTTATCGCGATTAACACCAGAGTTAGCCAGTGCAAGTGAATCTGAATTCTTGAGAATCTGCTCATTATTTTTCCTCGAATGATGCGCCACCACAACCGTATCGTATTGAGCTTAACAAATCCTTATCTTCATTAAGAGATTAGGATTTTGTTATTTCTATTTCGGGTAAAACGATCGCATAGTTGATAGGGGTCATTGCGAGTTTGTCAGGATTCAATTTTTCGACGAAATTTTATACGGGAAAACATGTAGAGCATTGGCTGCAATGGGGTAAACGCCGAGGCTTTCTGTTCTGGCCTTGATTTCCTCAAATGGGAGGGAAGGAGACGGTTCCCTTCCTCCCCAGAGATTGATCCCTTCCGGAATGTCGTCTCTGCCGTATTCCTCGGCGATTTCAATCGTTTTGCCATTATTCAATTCGATGACAACGCTTTTCCCATCAATGGGGATCAGATTTCCGTCATTGTCAGTAATAAAGATTTTCATTTGCTCTCCTCCTGATTATGCCTTCTCATCATAGCAAATTAAATGTGGGGCAATACTGCTATTGCTCTGAAAATGCACAATGATTATTTACTATTAATCAATGCGTTATGATGAGATTTAGAAAAAGTGATTGGCTTCATGGCGATTTATGTTGCTGTCGACCATGCTCTGTAGAGACAAACATGATTCAGTCAACGTCCGTTTTAACGTGTTCATTTTTCGCCACAGGATATAAGAATGCGCAAAGCACTGTTACCGATACTTGCTGCGATATGTCTGTTCGTAATCGGTGTTTTTATTCTCAATATGCAGCTTTGGTATTCCTCATCAATGGAAGCTCTTGGTGGGGCACGATATGCCGCGAAAAATATGGACAACATACTTAATGAAGCTTTTCAGGCAACGGGTACCGCTAAGCGCATCGCTGAAAAAAAATGCGACCTGGAGAGCCAATACCAGCTCGGAACTGAAGCTGCGCTTCGGCCCCATTTACGAACGCTGATTATTATCCGACAAGGGAAGGTTTGGTGTACCTCACTGCCAGGTAATCGGATCTTGTTGAAACAGATACCCGTGATACCTGATACGAATTTGCTGTTGGCCTCTGCACAAAATACCGTGAATGAGATACCCGTTTTACTTTATCAAACTCATTTTCAAACAAGTAGTATCATTATCACGATAAGTGGGGTGCATATCAGGGGCGCATTGAATGTCCCATTAAAAGGACTGACCTATTCATTGCGGGTAGGCGACAAAGTGCTTGGTTCATCGACGGAAGTGAAAGTCTTCAAGGCGAGTGCGCAGCAGTCTGGTCAAGTGAATTCTGCAAAGTATCCCTTCAGCATTATTTTCGAACAGCCTCCATTATTTAGCTTAAAAAGGCTCGTCACTAATGGTCTGGGAATTCTGATTTTCATCCTGCTGATCTCGGTCGCTGTGGCTTATGCCATCGATAAATATTTGAATAAGGATGATACCCCTGAAGAAACGTTGCGCAGAGCGATAGATAAAGGGGAGATAGTGCCTTTTTATCAACCAATCGTAAATGGTCGCGATGGAACGTTACGCGGTGTCGAGGTGCTGGCCAGATGGAAGCACCCAAGGGTTGGGTATATCTCTCCGGCCTCTTTTATTCCAGTTGCCGAAAAATCAGGTCTGATAGTGCCGCTGACTCAAAGCTTGATGAGGCAGGTCGCTGCGAATATGCACTCCATCGCCAGCAAATTGTCATCCGGCTTCCATGTCGGAATTAACTTCAGCGCATCCCATATCACTTCCCCTACGTTTGTGGAGGAGTGCCTGCGCTACAGAGACAGTTTCAGCCGTAATGATTTAAATTTGGTGATTGAGGTGACTGAACGAGAACCGCTGCATGTGGATGATGATCTTGTGCAGAGGCTCAATACGCTTCATGAAAATGGTTTTGTCATTGCGTTAGATGATTTTGGTACAGGCTATTCTGGACTTTCTTACTTGCATGATCTGCACATTGACTATATCAAAATCGATCAGAGTTTTGTGGGACGGGTAAATGACCTGCCTGATTCAACCCGAATTTTAGATTGTGTCCTCGACCTGGCACGTAAGCTGTCATTAAGCATTGTTGCTGAAGGTGTTGAAACGAAGGCGCAGCTTGATTATCTCAACAAAAACAACATTGTTTTCCTGCAAGGCTACTACTTTTATAAACCGGTCACTTTTACTGAGTTTATTCTTATTCTGCTTTCAAAACCCAAAGTGAAGGTTTTTGTCGAATAAAATGGAAGGTATCTTGTTGATAGAAGTGAGAATGGGGAGGAATTGGTCGTAGAAAACCTGTTTTTTCTTTATCGTGAGATGAATCTCAGACTGTGTTATTCAAAGAGCATATCCTTAGTTGTGTAGCGGTTATTTGCGTTCTCACATACAGCAAACGGATAACAGTATGACAGATATAACCTTTACTAAGGGACACACTTCAAGTCGCGAAGTGACGGTAGTACATAAGAAAAAGTTGGCTGCGCGCACTAGAGTTCAGTACTCAAACCGCGATCAATTAGCTATTGCTGCAGTTCTGTTTGTAGGCGGTATCGCCGGAGCTATTGTTTTGGCAACGTACTTACTGATACTGGAAGGGATATTTCTGTACTAATTGTTTAATTGTTCTTATGTTTTATTACGGTGTTTGTTGTGTTGCTAATGCCATTTCTCAGTAATGATCAATATTATTAACCATCAGTAAAGTTAAGCAGGTATTCCTGAAAACACCTGCTTAAAATATCATTTAGAACAATATACTCTGGCTTCCCGAGGAGTATAGATGCCAATCGTGATGATGCGCAAGAAAACATCCATACCAGACTCCTGAACTTCTGTACGAACAACTTTGTCTGCACCGCCGCATACAGAAGCTGCATCGATGGTTTGTGACTGGCCAATACCATTAATGAAAAAATTCTGTCTGGTTTCCTGAGAGGGTTTTTCTGCAATGCCGTTGTTGATTTTAAAGGTTTGCTGAGCGCAACCGGATAGAGCTGTTGCCGCAATAATTGCAATCATTAACTTTTTTATTTTTACCATTTTATAGTGTGGGATAGAGAGCAAATGTTCTTCTTTAATGCTGCTGGTACATATCCGACCAGCACTTATGTCTGGCACTATTATGCTGACTGTTTATCTATTATTTAGTTAGATAAATGAGTAATGAATTTTCTGTTTCGACTTTGTAGAACATTAGTGATTGCTTGCGATATCAGCTTACATTTTATCAATGTCAGCATTAAAGTGGATAAAATATATGGGAGTTAATGTGTTTTTCTCGGAAACATCAATACTATATAAGTGAGGTCTCGAACAGTTACGTATTTGAACAGAGCTATCAGAGATAGCCCTGCCAATAAAACATTTTAAAATTAGAACTGATAGTTTAAAGAAACCCAATAATTACGGCCTGGATTTACGTATCCAGTGGTGGATTGCGCAGTCTGATAGTAATCACCTGCATAGGTGCTATTACGGCCCACCTGGTACAGTTTAACTTCGCTGAAGTCTTTATCCAGTACGTTATTGACTGCCGTATTTAGCGTCAGGTCTTTGGTCAACTTATAAGACATTCCCATATCGAGAACGGTCCAGGCTTTTAAATCCGCACCTTTGTCGTCATACACCGCCTTTTGTACCGCGCTGAGGTTCTCGTAATTTTCGGTAAAGCGTGGCGCCTTACCGCGATAACGGGCGCTCAACCAGGCGTTCATATCTTCTGTAGCCTGCCAGTTCAGGCGAGCGTTAGCCATATGCTTGGGGGTGTAGCTCAACGGCGCGCCTTTATTATCACCATCTTTTTGTTTGCTCTGTGTGTAGGTGTAGTTGAGGGATAAACTCAGTACGTCCGACCAGACAGGGAAGGTGCTGGCGAATTCAATACCATCGGTCCTTGCCTTACCGCTGTTGGTATAGCTGTTGGTATTATCATCGATAGAATACGAGACAATTTTATTTTTATATTCGGTATAGAAGCCGGTAACGTTGGCGTTCAGTCCGGCCTCGTTTTCATAATATAGCCCGGTTTCGTAGCTGATACTTTCTTCCGGCTTGAGGTCAGGGTTACCGACAGTATTAACAGTTCCTTGCGCAGTTACGCCGCTAATGCCGTTATGCAACTGGCTGAGTGATGGCGCTTTATAACCTGTCGTGACACCGCCTTTGAGCGTCCACTCATCGGAGACATCCCAAACCATATAGGCGCGAGGACTCAGGTGGCCGCCAAACACATCATTATGCTCATAACGGGTACCTGCGGTTAACGCCAATGAGTCGAGTATATGCCATTCATCTTCCGCGTAGGCTGCCCACGTTTTTTGGTGGAACGTCTCGCCGGTATTGGCCAGTACAACACCGTCTTTCATTCGCGCATCCCAGTATTCCCCACCAAGGGTTAACAGGTGTGAGTCACCTAATGGCGTCAGCAGCACTGAGTCCAGAATGACGTTAGTGTTTTTCAGTTCACGCGCATCACCGGCGCGGCCAGCGTTTTCCGGCGTGAGTGCGGAGGAGACCAGTTGTCGGCCTTTGTTCTCGGTCTCATTCCAGCCGAGGGATGATTTCCAGGTGCCGAACGTTAAGGCGGTATCGTGGCCGAGAGTCACTTTGTTACGCTCATAGCGCAGCGTTTTATCATAACCTCCCGTCAGGTTGCCCAACTGTCCATCGTCATTGTCATAGCGCTGTCTGGCAGAGTCGAGATCTAACCACAATGTATTGTTCTCATTAGCTTTCCAGTCCAGTCGGGTGCCGATATTATAGTTCTCAGATTCAGTAGGATAGGGTACGCGAGTAGAGGCAGTATCGCTCAAAGAGGTGACGCTTGAACCCTGGCGCTGCGTTGTGCTTCCGCGAACCTGCATATCCAGCACGCCTGCGATTAACGGACCGCTGGACCAGAAGTTGGCGACCGTGCTGTTACCCCATTTATTACTTTCTTGCAGGTTAACGCCGGTATTGATGGAGGTGCTCCATTTATCGGTACTTTTTTTGGTAATGATATTCACCACGCCACCGATTGCGTCGGAGCCATACAGCGTCGACATTGGGCCGCGGATCACTTCGATATGATCGATTGCCGCCAGCGGTGGCATAAAGCTGGTATTCATGGCAGAGAAGCCGTTTGGCGTTACATCGCTGCTGCCGTTTTGACGAATACCGTCAATCAGTATCAGGGTATAGCTCGCAGGCATACCACGGATGCTGATCTCCAGACCACCGGTTTTACCGGTGCTGCTTTCAACATCCACGCCCTCTACTGAACGCAGGGCTTCACCTAAGTCATTATATTTATTGGTTTGTAACTCTTGCTGTGAAATTACGGAAACACTGGCGGCTGCGTTGGTAATTTTCTTTTCGTAACCGGAGGCGGTGACGACCATGACATCTTCAGCAAAAACCAGGGGGCTGGTGAAACCCAGACAGGACAGAACGACAGAGGCAACAGGTTTTAAACGCATAGTCAAACTTCCTTTGTTAAAATTCAAAGGCAGTAAGATAATTGATGGAAATGATAATACAAATAATTATCATTACAAATTTACATAACTTGTCACTTCTGGTGTTTTTCTTGAATAAATATACATAAATTGTCATTAATTTAGCGCAAGGGAATGGTAGGGATTACAATAGTCTCTATGTGGAATTATTAGATATAAATTAATATGTTAATGAATAAATCGCTAAATTTTAAACTTTTTCTGGGGTTCATATCGTACTCATAACGGAGTATCAGAAAAAAGTATGATAATTTTAGAAAATCGTCATACTTTTCTGCGCCGCATCATTTTTTTCGCCAATTCTCTTCGCCATAATCCCTTTCCCAGGAGACTGCTTAACGACAAGGCATCGTTAAGCGGCATATACATAACGCAAATCTGGATAAAATAATGATCAAAGGCAAGCTGGCACTCCTGACGTGTGCATTGACTCTCGCATTAACCTCACCACTCCTCGCCGCGCAGAATGCGGACGCAGGTCAGACGTTAAAACTGGCGATTGGACCAGAGCCAACGGAAGGGTTTGACCCGATGTTGGGCTGGAGTCATGGCAGCTATTTGCTTTTGCATGCACCGTTATTAAAACAAAATGCAGATATGAGCTGGGGAAACCTGCTGACGGAGAAGGTGGTGACCAGCGCTGATGGCAAAACCTGGACGCTGACGCTAAAACCTGACCTTAAATTTTCTGATGGTTCGCCGCTAACCGCTGAAGATGTTGTGTTCACCTATAACAAAGCAGCAAAAAGCGGTGGGAAAATTGACATGGGGAACTTCGCTCATGCCAGTTTGAAAGATAACCGCACGGTAGAAGTGACACTGAGTAACCCGCAGAGCACCTTTGTGAATGTGCTGGGATCTTTAGGCATTGTTCCGGCAAAGCTATATAACGAAAAAACATTCGCCAAACATCCGATTGGTGCAGGTCCTTATCGGTTGGTGAGTTTCCAACCCGGGCAGCAACTGATTGTGGAGGCTAACCCCTGGTATGCCGGTAAGAAAAATGATTTCAGCAAGCTGGTGTTTGTTTTCCTTGATGAAGATAACGCTTATGCCGCAGCGCGCAGTGGGCAATTGGGATTAGTACGTATTGCGCCTTCGATGGCGGTCGCCCCTCAGCAGCAGAATTTGAAACTGTGGGTGCGTAACAGCGTGGAGAATCGGGGCATTGTGTTCCCGATGATTCCTGCAGGTAAAAAAGACGCCAATGGTTATCCAATTGGTAACGATATCACAGCCGATGTCGCGATCAGACGCGCCATCAATTACGCTATTGATCGTAAGCAGCTCGCCGATCAGGTTATGGAAGGTCATGCGATCCCCGCCTATAGCGCGGTTCAGGGCCTGCCGTGGCAGGGGCCGTCAGTCGCGTTCAAAGATGGCGACAGCGAAAAAGCACGAATGATTCTGGAAGAAGCTGGCTGGAAAGTGGGGAAAGACGGTGTACGAGTGAAAGAGGGCAAAGAGGCGCGCCTGACTTTATGGTATGCCAGCGGTGACAGTACCCGCCGGGATTTAGCCGAAGCAGTCCGTGCGATGCTGGAGCCTGTGGGTATCCAGGTATCATTGCAATCCGGAAGCTGGGAAACCGTTGAGCGTCATATGCATGCCAACCCGACGCTGTTTGGTTGGGGAAGCCTGGATCCCATGGAACTGTTCCATCATTACAGCAATCAGGCTGCTGGCGTGGAGTATTACAATCCCGGTTACTACAGTAATTCTGTCGTTGAAGAGCATCTCAAACAGGCTATTGATGCACCGGACTGGCAAAAAGCGCTGCCTTTCTGGCAACAGGTTGAGTGGGATGGCAAGCAAGGCGCTGGTGTACAGGGCGATGCCGCATGGGCATGGTTATTGAATATTCAGCACACTTACCTGGCAAATCCATGTATTGACTTAGGCAAAGGCGCACCGGAAATTCACGGGAGCTGGTCATTGCTCAATAATCTGGATGAATGGACCTGGACCTGTCGTTGATGAAGTCTGTAGTGGGCCATTTTCTCCGGCTGATAGTGTTATTAGTGCTGGTTGCGGCTGGCACTTTTGTGCTGCTCAGCTTTTCTCCGGTCGATCCGATTCGCGCCTATATCGGCAACGATCTCCTGCACGTGCCGCCGGAACAATATGCGCGTATCGCCGCTCGCTGGGGATTGGACCAGCCACTGTGGGAGCGTTTTGGTAACTGGTTTATACGGGTATTGCAGGGCGATCTCGGCTACTCGATGTTGTTTAATGCGCCGGTTGCCAGCGTGATCAAGGAGCGCTTTGCTACCTCGTTTGCGCTGCTTAGCGGCGCATGGCTGCTCTCCGGTATAGTGGGGACGGCAATGGGATTTGTCGCCGGACGCTACCTTAATCGCTGGCCGGATAAAGCAATTTGTCGTCTCAGTTATCTGCTGTCCTCGTTGCCGACCTTCTGGATTGGCATGCTGCTGCTGGCGTTATTTGCCGTTCGTTGGCCGGTATTCCCGGTATGCTGTGCGTGGGAGCCGGGCAACAACAGCGATATGGCGACACTAACCGAGCGTCTGCGCCATCTGGTGCTTCCCGTTTGTGCGCTAAGTTTGCTGGGGCTGGGGCAGATTACGCTTCATACGCGGGAAAGTATCGCCAGCGTCATGAAGAGCGAATTTGTCCGTTTTGCGCGCTCTCAGGGTGACAAAGGTTGGTCACTGTTGCGCCATCAGGTTCTGCGCCACGCTATCACGCCCGCGCTGTGCCTGCAGTTCGCCTCGCTGGGAGAACTGTTGGGGGGCGCACTGCTGGCAGAAAAGGTTTTTGCTTATCCCGGGCTTGGGCAGGCGACCATTGATGCCGGATTGCGGGGCGATCTACCGTTACTCATGGGGATCGTTTTATTTAGCACCGTGCTGGTTTTCATTGGCAATTCACTTTCGACCTGGTTTGTTCATGTGTTGAACCGTGCTCTGGAGCGACCCGATGCTCTATAATCCGACGCCGACGCTTATTCGTCTGGTGCTCTCTTTCAGCTGCCTGCTATTCATTGCGGTGTATGGCGCAGCCACGCTGGACAACCCGTTGAGCGTGAATTTACTTGCCCGTCATCTGCCCCCCGATGCACTGTACTGGTTCGGTACCGATAACCTCGGTCGCGATCTGTGGGTGCGTTGCTTTCAGGGGGCATTAACCAGTCTGCAAATTGGTATTGGCGCGGCCTTGTGCAGCGGCTTCATTGCATTAATGATGGCGGCGGTTTCTCGCCTGCATCCTCGTCTGGACGTGCTTATGCGTCTGATAACTGATGCCATGCTGTCGATGCCGCATCTGCTGCTGCTTATTTTGATTTGTTTTACTCTGGGCGGTGGGAAAAGTGGGGTGATCATGGCGGTGGCGCTAACCCACTGGCCGCGCCTCGCATTGATTCTGCGTGCTGAGGCCGAGCGCGTTGCCCATAGCGATTATCTGACGCTGACGTGGCGTCTGGGACATGGTCATTTTTACTGCTGGCGACATCACTATCTACCGGCGCTGTTACCCCAGTGGCTCACGGGAACATTGCTGATGTTCCCCCATGCGGTGCTGCACAGCGCGGCGTTGAGTTTCCTTGGCTTTGGACTGGCGCCGCATGAACCCTCGTTGGGTCTACTGCTGGCGGATGCTCTGCGGTTCATCAGTCATGGCGACTGGTGGTTAGTGTTGTTTCCGGGGCTGATGTTATTCAGCCTGGTGATGTTATTCGATCAGCTCGCGAGGGCAGTGCATCGTTTGTGGTTGCGAGGTGACATATGTTGAGTTTGAAACAGGTCTCGCTGGACGTGGCGCGTTATCGTTGGTTCGGCGCGAGAAAATGGTCTCCGCTGTTGCAGGATATCTCTTTCGACGTTGCGCCCGGTCAGATGGTGGCATTAGTTGGGGGAAGTGGTGAAGGGAAAAGTTTGCTCCTGCAATGTCTGCTCGATCTTTTACCGGAAAATTTGCGCCTGCACGGTGCAATAACCCTTGATGGCAAAATGCTGAACAGTCAAGACATCCGCGAATGTCGGGGCAATACCTTCAGCTATGTCCCGCAAGGCGTTCAGGCGCTGAATCCGCTGCTCTCAATTGAAAAGCATTTACGTAGAGCAAGTCAGCTCTCCGGCCAAACCTGGAATGCCGGAAAAATAGAAAAATTGCTCCAGCGTAGTCAACTGGAAACCAGCGTATTAGATGCTTTCCCGCGTCAGCTTTCGGGCGGTATGGCGAAACGTGTTCTGGCCTGTCACGCGTCGCTGAGTCAGGCCCGCTATATTCTGGCTGACGAAATTACCGCCTGGCTTGATGCGCCATTGGCTAATCAACTGCTTGAGCAGTTGCGTGGTTTATGTGAACAGGGGGCTGGTGTTTTATGGGTGACGCACGATCTCACGCTGGCGGCCCGCCATGCGGATCGCATCGTCGCGCTGCACCAGGGAAGCGTGTCGGATAACGTTAGTCGTGAACAGCTGTTGCGCGGGGAAATTAGCGAGCATCTGCAACGTCAATGGCAGGCTCTGCCTGAGAGAAATCAATTGTTTGGAGTGCGGGATGCTGTGCTGTCGTGATGTCGTGATTCGTCAGGGAGGGAAGGTGCTGTGGCAAAACCTTTCTTTCTCCTTGCACCCCGGTGAACGTATTGGGATTTGTGCGCCCAGCGGAACCGGCAAAACGACGTTGGGACGTGTGCTGGCGGGCTGGCAAAAGCCGACCTCGGGCGACATTCTTATCGATGACCAGCCGCTACCGATGCATCAATATTGCCCGGTGCAACTGGTACCACAGCATCCGGAATTAACCTTTAACCCACGGCGTAGCACCGGCGATGCGGTTCATGACGCCTGGCGGCCTGGCGCGGAAATCCTTACCCGCCTGCATATCAAACCGGAATGGTTAACCCGTCGCCCTGGACAGCTTTCTGGTGGTGAACTGGCGCGAATCGCCATACTTCGTGCGCTGGACCCACGTACCCGTTTTCTTATTGCCGATGAGATTACCGCCCAGCTCGATCCTTCCATTCAAAGAGATATCTGGGTACTGCTGCTCGAAGAATGCCAGCGTCGACCATTAGGCATGCTGATTATCAGCCACCAGCAGGCGCTGCTTGATCAGATCTGCACGCGGACGCTGCTTACGCCGTAATTTTACCCGTTCTGGTCAGTAACGATATTGATTAAATTGTGGTGTTATATTATAACATTTCACTCGCAAATGATTTGAGGGTGAAATTTTGGCTATTCATTTTAAAAAACTGGCAATCGCTCTGGGGATGCTTTTAGCCAGTGGTCAGGTTTTGGCTCACGGTCACCATTCCCATGGTGTTCCAATGAGTGAAACAGAAAAAAAGGCGTCGGAAGGCGTGTTTGATGATAATCAGGTACAGAACAGAGCGCTAACCGACTGGGATGGCATGTGGCAATCTGTCTATCCGTACCTGGTCAGTGGCGAGCTTGATCCGGTATTCAAAAAGAAAGCGGAGAAAGATAAAAGCAAAACGGCAGAACAGATTAAAGATTATTACCGTCAAGGCTATGCAACTAACGTAGACACCATCGGTATTGAAAACGGTGTGATGGAATTTCATACCGGTAATCAGGTTACATCATGCAAATACGACTATGCCGGATATAAAATCTTGCACTACAAATCAGGCAAGAAAGGTGTACGTTATTTGTTTGAGTGTAAAACTGCTGATAGCAAAGCGCCTAAATACGTCCAGTTCAGCGATCATATAATTGCTCCGCGCAAGTCAAGCCACTTCCATATTTTTATGGGAAATACCTCGCAGGCAGCCTTGCTCGAAGAGATGGAGAACTGGCCTACCTACTATCCTTATCAGTTGAAAGGTGAAGAGGTGGTGGATGAGATGCTGCACCATTAATCCGGACTAAGTTTATCTGTACATACCCGCCGTCCGTGGCGGGTATTTTAATTAACAACCTTCTCTTTCCATCCCCCTGCGCATTCGTTAGCATATTGTCTTGCAGCAAGTGCATGTGTTTTTTCAGGAAGAGGTTAACGTGTTTGCAGAGTATGGAGTTCTGAATTACTGGACATATCTGGTGGGAGCTATTTTTATCGTGCTGGTTCCGGGGCCAAATACGATATTTGTGTTGAAGAATAGCGTTGGTCGGGGAGTGAAGGGCGGTTATCTCGCCGCAAGCGGTGTGTTTATCGGTGATGCTGTGTTGATGTTTTTGGCCTATGCCGGTGTTGCCGCCTTGATCAAAACCACGCCTGTTTTGTTTAATATCGTTCGTTATCTCGGCGCTTTTTATCTGCTGTATCTCGGTGCGAAGATCCTGTACGCAACACTGAAATCGAAGGCGAGCGACGCCGCGGCTGAGGAAGTCCCGTTTGGCGCCATTTTTAAGCGCGCCTTAATTCTGAGCCTGACTAATCCGAAAGCAATCCTGTTTTATGTTTCGTTCTTCGTGCAGTTCATTGATGTCAATGCGCCGCACTCAGGGCTGTCATTCTTTATTCTGGCTATAACGCTTGAGATAGTAAGCTTTTTCTACCTGAGTTTCCTTATTTTTTCCGGCGCGTTTGTGACCCAGTACATTCGTACCAAGAAGAAGTTGGCTAAGGTGGGTAACTCTCTTATCGGTCTGATTTTCGTTGGTTTTGCTGCCCGTCTGGCGACGCTTCAGTCGTAATCATTGGCCCGCTGAATATGGCGGGCTTCAATTTTTAGCTTTTCTTCCCCACGCATATCAGCTGCTGGTTATAACCAATAAATGGTATTTTAAATGTATATTTTGAAGCGTACTCTGTGCACAGCAGCGGTTGAATAAGACTCGCTGGTTGTCGACTGGAAAAGGGAAGAAAAATGCTTCAAATTCCACAGAATCATATCCATACACGCTCAACTCCGTTCTGGAACAAAGAAACTGCACCTGCCGGAATTTTCGAACGCCACCTTGATAAAGGCACCCGTGCCGGGGTTTATCCTCGACTGTCAGTTATGCAGGGGGCGGTTAAATATCTCGGCTACGCAGATGAACACAGCCTGGAGCCTGTAGAGGTGATGGTTATTGAAGCCGGTCAGTTTGGCGTTTTCCCGCCGGAAAAATGGCATAACATCGAAGTGATGACCGACGACACTTACTTTAATATCGATTTTTTCGTTTCCCCGGAAGTGTTGATGGAGAGTGCAAATCAACGAAAAGTCGTGCGCACTGGCAAGGAGTAAATCATGGGCAAAGCAACCTACACCGTCACAGTAACCAATAACAGCAATGGTGTGTCTGTCGATTACGAGACCGAAGCGCCGATGACATTATTGGTTCCGGATGTCGCGGCAGAAGTGGTCAAAGACCTGGTCAACACCGTCCGTTCATATGATACCGAAAATGAGCATGAAGTTTGCGGGTGGTAGGGCTTTAACTTCTGCTACCGTTTGAACTGATTGATTTTTAAATTGAAAACCGCACGGCGTTTTGATAGCGCAGGGCGGTTTTTTTATTTGAGTCGAATAGTTCGCGGTCCGGAAAAAGATTTCTTAAGAATACCTTAAGAAATTCGCATCGTTTGCTAATAGTTGATCATTCATAGGGGTTATGATCGTGAAATAGTCACAATACAGAACTTTGCGCTTATGAAATTGAATACCCGACTTACATTATCCGCATTCATTCTTGGACTTGTCCTCGTAGCAATCCCGTTCACTGCGAACTGGCATCTTCCTCTGCTCAATGGCGCGGTCGTCACATGGATTGAAAATGGCCAGGCGCTATGGTTATTGTTTGGTGCAGTATTTACTCTCTGCTACATCCGGCCTTTATCGCGTCCTGCAGGCGAGAAGCAATTTTGGCTTTGGGCGGCAGTATGGTGGTTGGTATTGCTGGGCCGAAGCACTAGTTGGGGCCGTGACTACTTCCCGGAACATCCTAAACTGCTGTTCAGAGCTATCTCAGTCGTGTTAATTGCGATGATTATTCTGCCGGTCCTGCTGTCGAAGAACTTACGCCAGGATATTGCCCGGCGCTTACGCAATGAACCGCTACCGCTGTGGCTACTTGCGATCACCGTCTGCGCATTTTTGATATCCGATACAGTGGAGCATCATCGCCTGCTGGCGCCTGTCTTTTTGCATAATGCCAGTTACGGCGATTTGATTGAAGAATTGTACGAACTGCCGTTTATGGCGGGATTGTTTCTGATGAACCTCGGTTTTATGCAACGGGATAAACAGCACGAGTCTGCCGCTATTCGTTTCAGTGAACCGCAACTGGCGAAGTAGTTGGATAAAGCCTGAGTCTGGATGGCCAGACTCAGGCGGTCAGGGCGATACTTTACGCAATGGCCTCACATAAGCGTGATTTCATTTCGCTGTACGTTTGTGCGGCATACTTCTCCGCCCATCCTTGATCGGTAATGTGCTCAATTTTGACAGCACAATATTTGGTTTCCGGCGTTTTCGAGATCGGATCAAGGTTATCCTGTGTTAACTCGTTACACGCGCCAATCCACCATTGATAGGTCATATACACTGTTCCGGCATTAATACGCTCGGAGACATCCGCACGGCTGATGACCTTGCCTCGGCGCGAGCTTACCCACACCAGGTCACGATGACGGATGCCCAGTTTTTCTGCATCATCGGTGTTGATTTGAACATATCCTGGCTCATCTGCCAGCGCCTGTAATGCCGCGCAGTTGCCGGTCATCGAGCGGCAGGAGTAGTGCCCAACTTCGCGCACGGTACACAACACCAGCGGATAGGTCTCGTCAGGGACTTCAGCAGGAGCGCGCCACGGCGCGGCAAACAGTTTGCCTTTGCCATTCGCGGTATCAAACTGGCTGTGTGCATAAAGATACGGTGTTCCTGGGTGATCGAGATCAGGACAAGGCCACTGAACATGGCCCATTTCACCCATTTTCTCATAGGTTACGCCATAGAACAGCGGGCACAGTTCGCGCATTTCATCCCAGATTTGTTGGTTATTTTGATACTGCATCGGGTAGCCCATTTCGCTGGCCAACAGACTGATAATTTCCCAGTCACGTTTTACATCCCCGCTGGGTTCAATCGCTTTCTCGAAACGTTGGAAGCCACGATCGGCGCAGGTAAAGACACCACCGTGTTCGCCCCATGATGTTGCCGGCAACAGGACGTCGGCCATTTCTGCCGTTTTGGTCATGAAAATATCCTGCACGACGATAAAATCGAGCGCGTTAAATCCTTCCCGGACCAGCCCCAAATCAGCCTCGGTTTGCAGCGGATCCTCTCCCATGATGTAGTAGGCTTTGATTTTGCCCTCAATCGCCAGATGCGGTACTTCGGTGATGCGCGTTCCGACCTTGTCATCCATCTGATTAACGTCAATCCCCCAGGCGGTGGCGAATTTCTCCCTGACGGCAAAATCGGTCACGTCCTGATACCCCGGAAACTGGTTAGGCAGCACGCCCATATCACATGCGCCCTGCACGTTATTTTGCCCGCGTAACGGGCCAACACCGACGTTTGGACGTCCCAGATTCCCGGTCAGTAAGGCCAGGCTCGACAGCCCACGGACAACATCAACGGCCTGGCCAAACTGCGTGACGCCCATCCCCCACATCACGGTTGCCGATGGTGCTGCCGCAAATGTACGCATCGCCTGACGAACCTGTTGTGCAGGGACGCCGGTTAAATGTTCTACGGCTTCGGGGGCGTAGTCCTTAACGGTTTCCCAGTATGTTTCCAGACCTTCGGCATGCTTATGCACGTACTCGCGATCGTAAAGCTGCTCTTCAATAAGCACATGACCAAAGGCGTTGACCAACGCCATGTTGCAACCATTTTTTAACTGCAAATGCTGATCGGCGATACGGGCGGTTTCAATACGGCGAGGGTCGCAAACAATGATTTTCGCGCCGTTCTGGCGAGCTTTAATCACCCGACGGGCCACAATGGGGTGTGAGTCCGCGCAGTTATAACCAAAGATAAGCAGGCATTTTGAGTTTTCAATCTCGCTGATGGAGTTGCTCATTGCGCCATTGCCCAGCGTTTCCTGTAAACCGGCAACGGAAGGACCGTGACAGACACGGGCACAGCAGTCGACATTATTGGTATTGAGCACCCCACGGGCGAATTTTTGCATCACGTAGTTGGTTTCATTCCCTGTTCCCCGGGAGGAGCCTGTCGTCATGATGGCGCGAGGACCATAGGTATTTTTTATTTCAGATAAGCGTTTAGCGGTGTAACGAATGGCTTCATCCCAACTAACGGGAGTGAATTTTCCCCCTTTTTCATAACGGATCATCGGGCGAGTCAGACGGGGAGTCAGAAGGCGGGTGTCGTTCAGAAAGTCCCAACCATAATAGCCTTTCAGGCATAACTGATTTTGGTTCGTTACACCCTCAGCGGCTTCGGCGCGGATGATTTTGTTATTTTCAACAACAAGCTTGAGCTTGCACCCGGCCCCACAGTATGGGCATACACTGGTGATTTTTTTCATCAATAACAGACCTGTTAAATGCTGAAATAGCGCGAATTGTAGACGAAGCCACGTGAATAGATATCACGGGCTACGATGTGTCGTAGTGACGGGCTGTTAAAGCATAAAGCATGCCAAAGATGAAAACCCAGCATTGGCAGGGGTGTTGCCCAAGGAGCAGAGAGGAATGACTGTCGATTCGTCACTATTGACGAGAAGCGTCAAAAATATCACCGTTTTGACGCTGGGCTAACTCCATGAAACATCGGAAAAAGATGAAAAATATAGGTGATACCGATCACAAATTTTAATTTTTCAGCGCTATGCTATGCTTTTATACAACGAGTCAATCGTTAACCTAAAAGCATAAGTGAGGAAAATAATGGGCATTCTTTCATGGGTAATTTTCGGTCTTATCGCGGGGATTTTGGCAAAATGGATTATGCCGGGTAAAGATGGCGGCGGATTCTTTATGACCATTATCTTAGGGGTTGTTGGTGCGGTGGTTGGCGGCTGGATCAGCACCTTCTTTGGCTTTGGTAAAGTTGATGGCTTCAACTTCGGTAGTTTCGTCGTAGCGGTTATCGGCGCGATCGTGGTGTTGTTTATCTACAGAAAGATCAAAAGCTAACTATATATACAGAGATGAAAGGCCACTGAAGTGTGGCCTTTTTATTGGTTACCACCAGCCTAGTTCCGTACCCAGAACCACGATGATAGCCACGCAAATCATAATGAGCGTTGTTTTTTTCATCGTTATGCACCCGGCGCAGCGTAACCGCCAACAAAAAACCAGGATAAGAAAACGACAGCGGAAATAAAAATGATGACGGGAAAAATAATACCGAGTCGCATAGGATTATCTGCCAGAGTTATTTAAAGACGAGCCAGCATAGCAGGGCTTAATGTACGACAAAAGTGGTTTTATCCTGCCGCTTTTTATCTTTGTACATTGCGCTGTCTGCCATGTGAAGCGCACAGTTTACATCGGTCTCATGCGGATCAATTTCCACCACGCCCAGACTGGCTCCAGGATAAAACAGATGGACGCTGCCCAAGTGATAGTCGCCACAAATTCGCTGTTGCAGCTGATTTTTCACCTTTTGCAGGCGCTCGCATCGATCGCTTTCACTTTCCGGCGACAGGCTAACGACTAAAAATTCGTCACCGCCCAGTCGACCGAGGATATCATTGTCGCCGCATTCGTGGAGCAGACGCTGTCCTATCTGGATCAGGAACTGGTCGCCAACCTCATGACCAAAACGGTCATTAATCAGTTTAAAATCATCCAAATCAATATAGGCAACGACGACCTTCTGCCGAAGATGTCGGGCAAGCGAAAATAGGGTTTCAACATTTTCAAAAATCGAGCGCCGGTTCGGTAACCCGGTCAGCGCATCGGTGTAGGAATGAGCAATCAGCGCGGCGTTGGCTTCGCGTAACTGAGCGACCAGCGACTCTTTTTGAATAGACTGGGCGATCAGTCCTGCAAACAGATGCAGCACCTGTTCACCTCGCTCGCTCAATGCCTGCTGGCGGCGACTGGTGGCGCAGAGCGTACCGTAAAACGTTCCATCCGGAAGATGAACAGGCGTGCTCAGAAACGTGGTGATTTCCAGCGCGCGGGCTGCGCTGCATTCCGGCCAGCGTGCGGGCACGTTGTCGCTGTACAGGCAGTTATCCTCGATGGCGCGTTTGCATAGCGTCTCATCCCACGGGACGGATAGCCCTTCCGGGATCTGCATTTGTTTGCTATTGCGCGCGTACAAAATATGCTGCAGGCGAGCATCTAAATCGACTTTGGTTAAATAGGTTGATTCCATCTCTGTCACCACCTCCAGCATCTCCAGAAGTTGCCGAACCAGACTCTCAACAGACTGCTCCGTGGCTAAGGATTGTGAGACTCTGGCGAGGATCATGTCCGACATGAGGTGTAAATACTCCTGAGTAATGACAAGGCTGGCGTTGTCCGCATGATAGAACATCAAGGTGTAAGATGAAACAAGCTATCCAGCTCAGAATGTAAACATAAAATGGATAGTTAGCAGGAAAACATGGAGATAGATGGAAAGTCGGGGTAACCTGCCAGAATAAGATTTTTAACAGGAGTAGATATGAAACTGGCGTTTGTTGTTTTGCCCGGCATTCTGGTGCTGGCAGGGTGTAGTACCCCGCAACCAGAAGCGCCAATGCCACCGAAAATTGGCATGGCGAATCCGGCATCGGTGTATTGCGAACAAAAGGGCGGCTCGCTGATTGCGATACAGACTCCGCAAGGGGTAAGGTCTGACTGCAAACTCCCCGGAGGGGAAACGATCGATGAATGGGAACTCTGGCGTAGAGACCATCCGGCAGCGGGGAAGTGATCCGCTGTTAGTATTGACGTAGCCATTCAGCCAGTACCAGCGCGTGGTTTTGCTGAGTATTCTTCGCCGCATACAGTAGCGTTAAGGTTTGCTGCCGGGCAATCTCTGCGAGACGCTTTCCTTCCTGCTGCTGTTGGGCCAGTTCGGTACGGTACTGCTGAGAGAAGTGCGCAAAATCAATCAGTTCTGCGTGAAATGCTTTACGTAAATCTGATGACGGCGTCAGCGCTTTATTCCATTCATTGAAAGCAAGATCAGTCTTTTTTATCCCACGTGGCCACAACCGGTCGACCAGGACGCGATAACCATCGCTTGCTTCTGCCGGGTCATACACGCGTTTACACTGAATATTCATCTCTTCATCCGCTCTGTTAAGCTGCCGCTTTGCTATTTAGCATCATTTTTATTACGGTTAAATAAGATCCTAAAACGTGACCATTATAGCATTTTGCCAGCCTGGACTCCCAATTTAAGGGATTGTGATACCGATGAAAAGTCGGTAGGCTGAGGCTCCTTATGTTGTCCCTCATTGTCTGGACATAAGGAAACTTTAATGGACATTTCCCCGATCAAAGATACGCTTCGCATTGCGCTGGTGGGCGATTACAACCCCGATATTGTGGCGCACCAGGCTATTCCCCTTGCTATTGATGATGCTGCTGCCGTGCTGGAGTTGGTGGCTGATTATGACTGGCTAACCACTTCTGATATCAATAGCAGCGAAGATCTGATTGGCTACGATGCCATCTGGGTCGTGCCAGGCAGCCCCTATCGACACCCAGAAGGTGCGCTGATTGCGATACGCTACGCACGCGAAAACAGCATTCCATTTTTAGGCACCTGCGGTGGTTTCCAACACGCCATACTGGAGTATGCCCGTAACGTGCTGGGCTGGAGCGATGCCGCGCATGCCGAAACGGATACCACTGGGCGAATGGTGATCGCGCCGTTGACCTGCTCGTTGGTAGAAAAAACGGATGATATTGAGCTCCGGGCCAATACGCTGATTGCGAAAGCCTATGGACGCGATGCTATCTCTGAGGGGTATCACTGCAACTATGGTGTGTCGGACGCTTTTGCCGCCGAGCTTGAGAGCGGCGATCTCCGGGTGACCGGTTGGGATGATGCCGGAGATATTCGCGCCATTGAACTGGTAACACATCCTTTTTTTGTTGGCACACTCTTTCAGCATGAACGTGGCGCGCTGGCGGGTAAACCCGTGCCGTTAGTCCAGGCGATGCTCCGCGCCGCGCGGGGATAAAATGTAGGGCAGGAGGTTAGCTAACCTGCCCGCTACATTATGCGTTCGCGATCTCCCGATCGCGCCCTGCGCACAGACCAAACACGGCCATCAGCACCGCTAACCCGGCGACACCCGCTAATGGAATCAGCCAGCTACCGTTGAGGTCGTGAATTTTACCCATCAACGGTGGCCCGCAGGCGGCCAGTAAATACCCGACAGACTGCGCCATTCCGGACAACGCCGCGGCCTGATGTGCAGAGCTTGCGCGCAGGCCAATGAAGGTCAAGCCGAGGATCATGGTCGCACCTGAGCCAAAGCCAAACAGAATGGTCCACAGCAAAGCCTGGTCGGGCATTATGGCGAATCCCGCCGCGCCAACGGCACACATTACCGAAACCAGGGCGGCGATGGCTCGCTGATCCTTGAATCTGTTCAGGACGAGGGGAATCAATAACCCTGGCGCGGCGGTCGCCAGTTGCAGTAAACCGTGCAATGAACCGGCCTGCGCCTCGCTGTAACCGTGGCTGATTAAAATGGCGGGCAACCAGCCGATGATCACGTAATAGATAAGTGAGTTGATTCCCAGAAACAGGGTCACCTGCCAGGCGAGGCTGGAGCGCCAGATTGCACGGGAATGTAATGCGCGTGAGTTACTCAGGCTGGCATTGGTCGTCTGACGGCATTGGGGTAACCAGATAACCAGCGCCAGCAGCGGAAAAACCATCAACACCATCAGTGCGCCGCGCCAGCCAAATCCATTTAACGCCAGCGGAACAACCATGGCTGAACCCAGCGCCGCCGCTGCGCCCATGGTCAGCGAGTATGCGCCAGTCAGTTTTGCCACATGCTGGGCATAATCACGCTTAATTAGCCCCGGCAACAGGACATTACCCAAGGCGATTCCGCACCCGATGATGGCGGTGCCGCTAAACAGCAATCCCGGTGAGGGCAGCGAGCGTATTGTAATACCGGCGCAAATCAGCAGCATAGCAGCAAACAGGCTGCGTTCGATGCCCCAGCGGCGCGCAACGGCTGCGGCCAGAGGTGATACCAGCGCGAAGGCCAGCAGAGGAAGGGTAGTCAACAGTCCCGTCTGGGCAGTACTCAGTCCGTAGTCGGCGCGAATGGCATCTAACAGTGGGGCCGCGCCGGTAAAGGTAACGCGCAGCGTGGTGGCAATCATCAGGATACCCGCGATCAGCAAAGCAGCGTTTTTACCGCGGGAGGAAGGCGTATTTATCATTTTTTTCTCATATTGTCAGGCGAGGCGATACCTTAGCGTTTTTATTCCATGAGTGAATCAAGCTAAAATGACAGTTTATCGCTAAAATCGGACATTCTTATGTTGGGACTAAGATTGGATGGGTATGAACCTGACCTTCACCATGATGCCGCGGTGGCGTTCTGCATTCAGGCCCGGGAAGATGAACTCTTTAGTCCGCTGCATCAGCATCGTAAGGGGCAGTTGATTCTGGCTTTGCATGGCGCGATTACCTGCGAGGTCGAAAATGCCATGTGGATGGTGCCTCCCCAATATGCGGTGTGGATCCCCGGTGAAATTCCGCACAGTAACCATGTAACCGTAGGCGCACAATTGTGCTTCTTGTTTATTGAACCTCATGCCGTCGTGATGCCTGAGCGCTGTTGTACGCTAAAGATATCTCCCTTGTGTCGGGAGCTTATTCTGGCGCTGGCGTCGAAAACGGACGGCCAGCGGCTGGAACCGTCAACTCAGCGACTGACGCAGGTGTTGTTTGATGAACTCCCGCAGCAGCCGCAGGAGCAACTGCAGTTGCCGGTTTCCGATCATCCGAAAATCCGCAGAATGGTCGCGACGATGGCGCGAGAGCCCGCCCAATGGCAGACGCTGGGGCAGTGGGCCAGCGTATTTGCGATGAGTGAGCGCAACCTTGCCCGGCTGGTCGTCAAAGAAACGGGATTGAGCTTTCGCCGCTGGCGTCATCAGCTGCAGTTGATTCTGGCGCTGCAGGCGCTGATCGATGGTCATAACGTGCAGCAGGTCGCGCAAATGCTCGGTTATGATTCAACCACCGCATTTATCACGATGTTCAAAAAAGGCCTAGGGCAGACTCCAGGCCGTTATCTGAGCTGACTTGCTACTGCTTCCCAACGATCAATGAGACCAGACCTGCCGCAATAAGCGGCCCCACTGGTACGCCACGAAACAGCGCCACGCCCAGCACCGTACCGACCAGTAAACCGGCAACAAGCTGGGGCTGGCTGCCCATCAACGTGACGCCGCGCCCGCCAAGCCAGGAGACAACCACGCCGACGGCAATCGCGACCAGGGATTTCCAGTTTACAAAGGAGTGAATGAGCGTGGAGGGCGGTAGCGTTCCGCTAGCGATCGGGGCCATTACGCCGATAGTCAGAATAATAATCCCGACGGTCAGGCCCTGTTTTTCAATCCACGGAAAGAACGTATTCAGAGGGGTTACACGGACGATGATCAGCACCAGAATTGAAACAGCGACAGTGGTGTTGTGGCTGACAAAGCCCAGAGCTGCCAGTCCGAGGAGGATCAGCAGAGTGACATCAAACATCGTAGTTTCCTTGCCAAAAGAAAAAATAAGCCTGCTTACTGTACGCGTAAACGCGTGACGGAACAGGCTTTATTTAATGATAATGATTTTTTTTGAGCTAATGCACGATGTGACGTTTTTTACTGCTAACTCGGCTGTGATTGAACGCGGCGGAACGAAATTAATTCCGGTTGTGCAATTCGCAGGTAATCAGCAGTATCCATGATCACGGATTTTTCCAGCATTCCGGCATTGAACGCAATTTCAGTAAAACGTTCAAACAACAGCGGATCGGCGACCAGTTTGAGATTCGGATGGAAACTAAATGGTGGGATGGCGCCAAATACGCAACCCGTCAGTTCATCGACTTCCGCCGGGCTGGCGAGCGACGCTCTCAACCCGCCGATATGGCCGGCCAACAGGCTCAGGTCGGCCTGCTGGTCGGCAGAGAGAATCGCCAGAACATGCTGATTAACGCCGTTACCCTTTACTTTACAGACCAGCGCTTTTGCGCCCTGGCCCAGTGCAGTACCGCGAATTTCAGAGACCGCTTCACATTTGCCGACGGCTTCATGGCTAACCACGCGATACGTCGCGCCTTGTTCTGATAATAACGAAATTAAACGCTGATGCGTTGCGTTACCTTTGTTCACTTCCGTCATGACTTGCTCCTGGTACAACAATGAAAATCCTGGCTGAAAAATGATTACGCATCGGTGCGCTTTTTCTGTTTGTTCAGATAGAGTTGGGCATCCGATGCTTTGTAAGCATCATCAATGGTGTCGTTTGGCTGCATATTATAAATCCCGGCAGAGAAGCTGATTGATATATCTTGCGCAATAATTTGTAAGTTGTAGCGAATCCGTTCCAACACGCGGTGCGTTAATTCACTGGGATGATCGATGAGGATAATGCAAAATTCATCCCCGCCGAGTCGGATAGCATAGTCGCTTTTGCGAATCGAGGTTTGAATGGCTTTAGCCAGAAGGGTGATAATGCGATCGCCTTCCTTATGCCCCAATGTGTCATTAATCACTTTAAGCTTATCGCAATCAATGGCGATAAAGGTCACGAGGGTTCCCGTGTTGACCAACTGCTGCAAACGCTGTTCGAGCATCGGCGTCAAAATTTTACGGTTATAGAGTCCGGTCATCGCATCGCTGATATTTTCCCGCGTGACGTTGTGATACAACCGAAAATGAGTTCTGACCATATTCAGCAGCAATATCGTTGCCAGAAGATAAAAGGCGAATATTTTCCATGATGAGACGATAAAGTACATAAAATCAAGAGATAACGTGACGCGTATGCCGCCAGGGATGTCCTTCTCGTAGTGAACGTAGCGGAATAAATGGGTCTCACTTTGGTGAACAATAATCTCTTTTCCTGAGCTGATATCCGAGAGCGTCACGTTAAGAAAACGCCAGACGAGAGGGCGATCGCTGGTATAAAAGATATTTTTTAAATTTTCTTTGTTAATATCCACCATCACCACGCCTTTTAGCTTACCGGCATAGTAGACCGGCGTTAAAAAGCTCATCACCTTTTTCTCGGTCAGGTTATCCTCATAAATACTGGAGATCACCGTACGACCAGTGAAAATACCGTCAATATCATTCTGATCGATTCCCAGCGAGCCTTTTTGCAAAAATGTCCAGTTGTGTATCGCAAATTTCCGTGAATCGATCAGGTCATAGAAATAGACGTAGTTATTTTTCAGATCGACGTAGTAGCGAAATTTATACTCCAGCGTCCCTAATCCCTGCCCATAATCCTTTTGCAGGCGATTGACGTTCACCGCCCGGTCAAAAGAGGGTAACAGGAATACGTCTTCAAGTTGCCCGTTACATTTCGTAGAGGTGGTCTGCAACGTACCGTGTAATGGCAGATAATTATGCGCTGTGAGATTGAGCCCATGTGTACCGTTAACGCTATCGAAAGCATCGCAGAACGCTTTTTGTTGTTCGACCGATGCGGGTTCCTTAGGGGATGAAAAGGTGCGCATCAGATGGGCTGCAATACTCTGATTGGTGTACTTGTCATAGAGAAAGGAGGAGTCGGCTTTCTCATTGATATAGCGCATATAGGCATTCATTGCCTTATCGCTGGCAATGAGTTCATAAACCAAAAAAGAAGATGTCAAAACAATAACGCTGACTGAGATAAAGAGCCTGAGCGCTTTATGATGCAACTTCATAATGAATTACAGCCCATAGGTTAGAGATGCGATATTACCACATGCTCCACATTCACTCTAACGAAGCGGCGGGATAAACCATTGCAAAATGTCACGATCATGATACAGGGTAATGTAATCAGCCGAAGCCGAAGCCTCGGCCGAAAGTGGTCGCTTAATTATTGCTGGTGGTACTTTGCTTATGAAACAGTTCGCGGAATACCGGATAAATGTCATCCTGATCGCGGATATGCTGCATCGCAAAGTTTTCAAACGTTGATTGCAGATGTTCGTATTCACGCCACAAGGTCTGGTGCGCGCGGCGGGTAATTTCGATATAGCTGTAATATCGCACTACCGGCAGCAGTTTTTTCGCCAGAATTTCATGACACAACGGTGAGTCATCCGCCCAGTTATCACCATCCGACGCCTGTGCGGCATAGATATTCCACTGGGCAGGGTCGTAGCGCTCTTTCACCACTTCATCCATTAACTTCAGCGCGCTGGAGACAATGGTTCCCCCGGTTTCCTGAGAGTAGAAGAACTCATGCTCATCTACCTCTTTCGCCTGGGTGTGGTGGCGAATATAAACCACTTCCACGTTCTTATAGGTGCGGCTTAAGAACAGATACAGCAGAATATAAAAACGCTTTGCCATATCTTTGGTCGACTGATCCATCGAACCGGAGACGTCCATCAGACAGAACATCACCGCCTGACTGGAAGGATCGGGCCGTTTTTCATAATTCTTGTAGCGTAAGTCAAAGGTGTCGATAAATGGCACACGTTCGATTTTTGCCCGTAGTTCGGCAATTTCTTTGCGTAACCGTTCTTCTTCCAACAACTGAGCGGGTTCACTTTTTGTGATGGTCTCCAGATCCGCTTCGAGCGCATGCAGTTCGCGACGCTTACCTGCCGTCATTGCCGTGCGGCGCGCCAGTGAATTTTGCAGGGAGCGCACCACGCTGATGTTGGCTGGCACACCGTTAGAGGTAAAACCAGCCCGGTGCGTTTTGTACTCCGTTAGCTGACGCTGCTGATTCTGTTTAAGATTTGGCAGAGCTAAATCTTCGAAAAGCAGATCGAGATATTCATCTTTAGAAATCTGGAAGACGAATTCATCCTGACCCTCGCCATCCTGACTCGCCTGGCCTTGTCCGCTTCCCGAACCGCCGCCTCCGCCCTGTGGACGTTCAATACGGTCATTCTGCACAAAATGGTCGTTACCCGGATGCACGCGATGGCGCAGACCACCGCGCCCCTGATGGAACATCGGTTCGCTAATATCATCGGTAGGAATAGAGACAGATTCGCCGCTATCCACATCAGTCACCGAACGCTTGTTAATGGCCTCGGAGATCGACTGTTTAATTTGCGATTTATAACGGCGTAAGAAGCGCTGGCGGTTTACCGTGCTCTTGTTTTTGCCGTTAAGACGCCGGTCAATAAACCAGGTCATAAGCCCCCCGTACTGCATTTGCCAACTTTATGCTACATCAGTAACCTGGATGCGCAGAGCATATCTGGCCTACTGATGAGTATTGTAGGCCCGGTAAGCGCATGCGCTACCGGGCACTTATGTTAAGACGATTTACGTACGCGCAAATACCATTCGCACAGTAAACGTACCTGCTTACGCGTGTAGCCTTTTTCCATCATACGGTCGACAAAATCGTCGTGCTTTTTCTGCTCGTCAGTCGAGGTTTTGGCGTTGAACGAAATAACCGGCAGCAGCTCCTCGGTATTAGAGAACATTTTCTTCTCAATCACCGTGCGCAGTTTTTCGTAACTGGTCCAATTTGGATTGCGACCGCTGTTATTCGCTCTGGCGCGCAGAACAAAGTTGACGATCTCGTTACGGAAGTCTTTCGGGTTACTGATACCCGCTGGCTTCTCAATTTTCTCCAGCTCTGCGTTCAGCGACTCGCGATCGAACAGTTGACCGGTATCCGGGTCACGATACTCCTGATCCTGAATCCAGAAATCCGCGTAGGTGACATAACGGTCGAATATGTTCTGTCCGTATTCGGAATAGGATTCGAGATAAGCCGTCTGAATCTCTTTGCCAATAAATTCAGCATATTTAGGGATCAGATAGCCTTTCAGGAACTCAAGATAACGTTCTGCCATTTCCTGCGGGAACTGCTCACGCTCGATTTGTTGTTCCAGGACGTAGAACAGATGCACCGGGTTTGCCGCGACTTCGGCATGATCAAAGTTAAAGACGCGAGAGAGGATCTTAAACGCGAAACGCGTGGACAGACCGTTCATACCCTCATCGACCCCGGCGTAATCCCGATACTCCTGATAGGATTTCGCTTTTGGATCGGTATCTTTCAGACTTTCGCCATCGTAAACGCGCATCTTCGAGTAAATGCTCGAGTTCTCTGGTTCTTTCAGGCGAGAAAGAATGGTGAAGCGAGAGAGCGTTTCCAGCGTGCCAGGTGCGCAAGGCGCATGGGTCAGCTCACTGTGGTTAAGCAATTTCTCGTAGATTTTGATCTCTTCGGAGATCCGCAAGCAATAAGGCACTTTGACAATGTAAACACGGTCAAGGAACGCCTCATTGTTTTTGTTATTGCGGAACGTCACCCATTCGGACTCGTTCGAGTGGGCAAGAATAATTCCGTTAAACGGCAGGGCAGAGATACCTTCTGTCCCGTTGTAGTTTCCTTCCTGGGTGGCGGTCAGCAGAGGATGCAGCACTTTAATCGGTGCTTTAAACATCTCTACGAACTCCATAATCCCCTGGTTAGCGCGGCACAACGCACCCGAGTAACCGTAGGCATCAGGATCGTTCTGAGCATGGTGTTCGAGTTTACGAATATCCACTTTCCCGACCAGCGCAGAGATATCCTGGTTGTTTTCATCACCAGGTTCCGTTTTGGCGATAGCGATCTGCTCCAGAATAGACGGCCAGACTTTGACGACGCGGAATTTCGTGATGTCCCCGCCAAACTCGTGCAGACGTTTCGCCGCCCATGGCGACATGATCGTTCCGAGATAGCGACGCGGGATCCCATACTCTTTTTCCAGGATCTGCGCGTCTTCCTGTGGATTAAACAAGCACAACGGATGATCGTTAACCGGGCTACGTTCGCCATTGGCGCTCAGGACATAAATCGGAACTCTCTGCATCAGCGACTTGAGTCGTTCAGCGAGAGATGATTTCCCCCCTCCCACAGGCCCCAACAGATACAGAATCTGTTTCTTCTCTTCCAGACCTTGAGCTGCATGTTTCAAATAAGAAACAATCTGCTCAATGGCGTCTTCCATGCCGTAAAACTCTTCGAAAGCGGGATAGCGTGCAATTACCCGATTCGAAAAGAGTCGAGAAAGACGAGGTTCGTGGGCAGTGTCAACCATGACAGGTTCACCAATAGCCATTAATAGCCGCTCTGCCGCGTTGGCATAAGCACTGCGATCTTGCCGACAAGTGGTAAGAAACTCCTGCAGCGTGAACTCTTCGTCCTTGGCAGCTTCATAACGCTGGCGATAGTGATCGAATATATTCATGGTATGCCGTCCTTTCGTTTTTTAGCACATGTTAAGAGCCGTTCATATGAATAGTAGAGGCCCCTGAAGAGGTAAACTGAACGACGTCGCTGCTGAAGAAATAAGCAACTCTCATGCCATTTTGATGGTCAGGAGATCAACGTATTCGGTGATACACCTTCTAAAATTAAGCGTAGATGGCATTTGCAAAACTTGCATGGATGCGCAAATGAATTTCAACGGCATATCAATAACTCATCAGCAAAAAAAGCACACCTTATGTAAAGAAATGGGGCAGATTTCATGCGGTGTTCACTGTCCTGCAAGCAAAATGTCATCACTCGTTGAGAAATTAGGGGGTTACATTCCTGGACTAATACGTAAAATAGTTGGGCTGAAGCGTATTGGCGATTACACTTTGACCGCTACACATTTGAATAAGGAATTATGGATTGTGACCAAACTCAAACTTCTGGCACTTGGCGTCCTTGCCGCAACCGCAGTTAGCACCGCACAGGCGGAAAGCCAGTGGACTGTTGGTGCAGGTGTCGGCGTGATTAACAGCCCGTACAAACAGTATGACCGCGATGTTTATCCCGTTCCGGTTGTCACCTATGAAGGCGATAACGTCTGGTTCCACGGTCTGGGTGGCGGCTACTATCTGTGGAATGACGCGGCAGATAAGCTCTCCATCATGGCATACTATGATCCGACCCACTTCAAGCCGGGTGACAGCGACAGCCATGCTTTGCGCCAACTCGACAAGCGTAAAAGCAGCCTGATGGCTGGCCTCTCGTATGTACATAACACCCAGTATGGTTTCCTGCGTACCGCTCTGGCGGGTGATACCCTGGATAACAGCAACGGCTTTATCTGGGATCTGGCATGGCTCTACCGTTACACTAACGGTGCGCTGACTTTGACGCCGGGTATCGGTGTGCAGTACAGCAGCGAAAACTACAACGACTATTATTATGGCGTGTCCAATCACGAGTCTCGCCGCAGTGGTCTGAAAAGCTACAGCGCTGACGATGGGTGGGATCCATACCTGGAGTTGACCGCGAGCTATAACTTCCTTGGCAACTGGAACGTATACGGCACTGGCCGTTATGTGCGTTTGAGTGATGAAGTGAAGGATAGCCCGATGGTCGATAAGTCCTGGTCTGGCATCTTCTCGGTAGGTGTGACCTACAAGTTCTGATGCTACTGCGTGTCAAACACAAGCCTGCAGACATGCAGGCTTTTTTTATGTTTTGCGGGGATGAATATTGATCTAAAACATGAGATTGCATTTTTATAGTGGTTTTATGTTTCGCCTGGCCGCAACGATTATTTAACCTGGTATTTCTTTTGCCGTTACTAAAAATAAACCTCTCATTTGATTAGCCTGATAGCTATTGTTTTTTGCATGAGGTAATATCGCCATGCCTTAATGATTTATTGTTCTGGGCTGTCGTTTTCTGGCTTCATAATTTATTGATAATACAGGGTTTGTTGTATCGCGATGCGCGGGGTATTTATTCTCAAGTGGTATAAAGACAACTGGTAACTATTTTGGCTTGTTTTGAATGTTAACTTTCAGGTGAAAAAAATAAAAATTAATCATTTGTTTTTATTTTACATCCTTTAGGTATTTGTCTGAAAAAATTAAAATTGACATTAAATATCCTATTGCCGATATTCATTAAACTTTAAAAGTAGTGATAGCAACTCTCGTGGTAAGGCCTTAAATATGCCACGAGGATATCTTGAGTAAAAACCTGGTATAAATAATGAAAAAGTTAATCATGATAGCTGTGATGGGCGGGATCCTGGCTGGATGTACCAGCGAGGCTTCACGCATGAGTGCATGCGAAAGCAAAGGGATCAGCCGCGATGCCTGCTACATCGCCGAACAAAACCGTCAGGCGACAACCAATGCCGCGGCTGAAAAACAGGCCCTGGAAAATGCGCAAAATCTGTATAGCTCTGATGGCACCCATTCCGACCATCACCACAAACACGAAAAATACTAAGGTTTAACTCATGAAGAAATTGATTATTATCGCTGCGCTGGTGGCTTCATTTGCTGCGCCTGCTTATGCTATTAGCGAAGCATACCGTCAGCAATTACAGCATGAACACAAAACTCAGGTCAGCGATGCTAATGCCCCGGTGCACGCCAGCAAAACCACACCCGTGCATGTGAATAAACTGGGCGTGGACTTTAAACGTGGTGCTGATGGTATTGCATATATTAATGGCAGCCCTGCGGCAAACGATGAAAACAATGCGGATGCACAATCCTACAGTGCGGGTTTGATTTCCGTCATCGTCTATAAAAATGGAAAAATTAACGCCATGAAAGAAGGTAAATATTTAGGTCGGTTGAAATAAGCGCTGTACAGCTATAATTATTCGTTATTTCGGCCCGGGACAGCATCAGAGCCTGGGCCTTTTACTTTAATCGCATTAACGGGCGACACGCCAAACTATGATGGTGCAATTTGTGCACCATAACAGGACACATGTCTGTTGTTTTGCTTTACTGTGGTGCATTAAATAGCTGCGCGGAATAGTAGATCACTGAAAGGGAACTCAGCCCGGATTGTGCGATCTGATCAATCGCCAAACCAACCAAAATCACCAACCGGACTGAGCGATGCCGATCA
>NZ_VDAY01000026.1:0-51066 GCF_019584005.1 Citrobacter sp. EC_71 | reverse complement strand
CTCAATGTGGCAGTTACTGAAAAAGGTCCGCCATTTTATGGAAACCGCCAGCCCATTCCCCGGAGGAAAACATGGCCAGGCAAAAGTGTAGCGGTATTAGGCGCAGCTATTTAGTATATATACCTACAAAATGTGACATAAATCACTATGAAGTTACTGTGATTTAGGATTGATCCTGAAGACGGAGGGAGGTGATGGAAGTTTCAGCTGCGTTTGCCATTGTATTCTCCAGAAAGGTAACAAAAAGTGGAAAAGCCAGAAACATAAGTTTCTGCCATATCATATAGCGACTCTACATAATCGTTTACTAAGAGGTTTGTGCAGCGGTGGGCGTCATCCCGTTAATCGCCTCTACATTAGGGGAAGTAAGTTTCCATTATATTCCCCAGAAACCTATTAAAAATCAGAAATGCCCAGAAACGTAGTTTTCTGCCATATCATATAGAGATTGGCAAACTGCTTGATTAAAATAAAATGGCTTGATAAAAGTACCCGTACAGATAGATATTAATAGCTCAATCACCAGATTGCCATTGTATTCTCCAGAAACATGCAAAAAATGAGAACACCCAGAAAGATACTTAACTGGAGAATCAATCTTTCCTGTTTTGGAACTGAAAACTAAAAATCGAACCTGAAAAGGAGTTTTCTCTTTCTCCAGAAACATAGAGTTCTGGCGTAATAATAGAGATTCTCTTTTTTGGGGTTAAGTCCTAATCAAAAAACATCGAGGTGGTTTTATGCAACTCGTCGGGTACATCAATGATCTGGAAAAGGCTCGTGATGCGGTTGATTCAGCCGCAGAACTTCTGTTTAACGAGGCCAATAGTCTTCGGGAGGAATACTGGGACAAAGCTATTGCTGATGACGAGAAGGCACGGTACAGCTTTAACGTAACCAGGCAAGGAACAACTATCAGGATCCGCTGGGCCAGATTGACACCTTTGCGCAAAGCTGGTGGAGGCATTGATCGTGTCGTTCCCAAATACCTACCTCTCAACAAAGGCGAATCATATCCACCAGCGAAATTTAAGGATGCAAGCCAGCGAGAACTTGCGCTTATCGAACTGTATGAAGGTCAGCTTATTTGGTTGCGTGATGAGTTACGAAAAAACCGTGCAATTCGGCAGGCACTTTCACTTCGAATAACTCACCTAAGAAAACAGCTTTAGAAATACAAACCGCTCTGGAGTAAACATAACGGATATACATGAATACCAGGCGATGACCTGGTATTTTTGTTAGTGAGCCTTCAGGCGATCTGTTAGTGAGCCTTCAGGCGATAGCGGACTTATCGCGGCGGAAATGAATCAGGAGGATCGCAATATGATCGCGAGTGTTTTCGCCCGGGTATGATCGGGTGGGAATGCAGCGGACTATTTCGCGGGCGCGAATATGGAAGGTAAACAAAGCGGAAGCGATAGCGTCGGTTTTCTCTATTTTTACATCGGGAGGTTGAGCATGGTAATAATCAAACCGCACGATGTCGGAGGAAAGATGAATTTCCTCCGGGGGTTTTTATGGGCAACCGGAGGTTGCCCTGGTTTTAATCGCCGGGGAAAACCAAAAGTGAATAACCAACATGGTTTTCCTCCGGGGGTTTTTGTCGCGGCGAGTACCGCTTAGAAATTGTGATCGGCTATCGAAACGGACAATATGAAGTCGATACCCTCGTTCGGAATAACTTCCCTCCCGATACACGCGTAAACAAAACGAAACCATTAACAAATTATCGCTCAGATTATCAAAGTGGATCATCTCCGTCTCATACCAGCCAAATTCCCTTGTAAACCGATCTGTATTCGCAAAAGGATCCGTTATTGGGATAAAACCACGCCAGAATCGCCTCAGAACGATTCTGAGCTTATCCCCCTGGTATTTTCACGATCGGATTGATTAAAACGCGCCTGAGCGTTTTGAGCGCGTTTTGTAGATCGACATATCTGTAAATTTCCTGAGTATGGTTTGGCTATGCCCTGATTTTGTTCCGAACGGGGAAGCCGTTATGATTAGGTCTGAATGTAAAGCACTTGTAGAGGTGATGCGGTATGAGTCACGAGCGCATTGAGGTTTTTGGTGATGGAGGCAGCTGGATAGCCGAAAGGCTTAAGTCATTCAGGTTAACGATCTTGGGTCAAAGTGAGTCGTTGTCTATCGTCAGGAACCCGACTGACAATTCTGCCTGGGTGACTCACGATGATACCGGCCTTGTTTTATGTCCCCTCCATGTTGATGGTTCGTTGGCCCCGGATATCGCTGAAGCTACTGAGACGGTGGAGAAATACATCTCCCGAGTGAGCCCTGCGGGAATATCAGCACGGATAAAGCAAGCCCGTAACCACCTGGATAGAATTGCCGCACCGGTAGACTCACGTTCTGCGGCAGCACTGTTAAGACGTGGCGGAATCCCGATTCTCTCACTGCGAACCACGGAATATCTGAAGTGGTACGAGTTGTTAGCGAGACTGGCGAAAGGTCAGGCTCTGTCACCATCCATCTGGGTGGATAACTACCTTGCCGGTGATACACCAGAAAGTGCATGGGCTAATGGACGCGGACTCTATGAGTTAATCAACAATGGGAATATGACATCAGCCAATACGATTTTCCCGGTCTGGTATTCTGTAGCTCTCGCACTGGGAAGATTCACAACAGAAGAACTACCTGTGATGAACGCCTGGCCGAGCTATTGTGATGGAACCCGTGTGGAGAGTTTTATCCAGTTGTATCGTGATTAATTCTTATTCATATGTCATATGATTAACGCTAAAGAAGATCTGCGGTAAGTCTGGCCGTTACCCGGAACCCCGGGACAGACCGAAACTTGCTTTCGGGTTGTCTCGGGGTTGGCCGAGCGAAGCGCTGGCAAGCACCACACCTATTTTGAGGAGAAGCCAATGTTAATTTCGTATAAGAGCAAATTGAAATTAGGATCTATCGCACTATGTTCATTTGGTGTAGGTATGGGCGTTATGCTATCAAAAACCGTTCCACTATCTTTAAGCGCTGTAGTAGTACTCGCCTTTTTCTGGTTACTCTCAATCATTTGTTTAGGGGTTGCTGCTTTCTTTTGTTCCGATTGAAATTGTGTAGTTCATACAGTACCCCGAATAATCCCCGCCTTTGTCAGTAGATAACCGTGAGGCAGACCGAAACTTGTTTTCGGGCTGTCGAGGGGTTGGCCGAGCGAAGCGCTGGCAAGTACAGACCATATTGTTCCCCCTGCATTTCTCATCGCTAAATTCTTTCTTGAAATATCGTCAGATTCCCTGTTTGTCACCCACCAGCCTCATGTTGTTATTGACCTAACTGCCATTCAATGGGAAGCAACAATGTTTAATTTAATCGCGAAGGCTAAAGAAGCAGGTTATCAATTCTGGATCAGTGCCTCCAAGGTACTGACAGTTACTACCGGAACCGAGATGGGGCTGACGATTATTAAAACTGTAACTGATATTAACCCTTGCTTGCTGGTGGCGGAGTTAATGAACCTTGGGATCACGTTATCCCCAGATAATAATTATTTCTGCTGGTTGGATAGCGAAGGTGTCCTTTGGGCCGTTGACCGCCACCATCTCTATCGAGGAAATACAGGGGAGCATGGGGTAAACTGGGATGTCGTCTATCATCACGGCATGGTAATTAATACCCCTGAGCAGGCATCCATCCTTTTCAAAATTCCCCACATTGGGCGCTTTACTGCCACTGTAATGTATAGCGCTGGCTATACACCCGACTGGGCTCTTCCAGCCTTTGTTGATTTTTCTGGTGAACCGGATCATGAAACAATACTGTCGTGGTTATCCGAGGTAGGCATTCGTAATGCAGGAATGCATCTCGAAGATATTGAGTTTCTTTCTGTTGAAGAAAATCCCGACGCTTATATCTCTCTTTAATGAGGTCTCTGTATGTCAAACGTTAAACCTTATTCCTGGGTAGTTCGCTTCGATGTTGCTCCTCAGTGGGTAGCTGACGGCTTTATCATGACAGATACCACAGCTCTCGAAATGCTATCTGATGTTATCAACTATGCAAACGATCACGAACTTGCCGCATTGGTTATTTCAGCACCCGATGCAGAAAGAATTTCCGAGGAGCAAGGCTATTTGGCTTCTAACAATGCGGAGCTAATGCGTCAGGTGCTAATCGGCTCACCGCAGGCATATGCTAAAGCATCTGTGGCAAATACCCTGCTAAAGGCTATAACCGCACTTGAGCAAACGCAGGATAATAAGCAGGTCGTTAAAGAACTGCATTCCAGCCTCGCTTTACTGACGGGCAATAAGCCTATTTCGGACATTATCTGGTTTCCAACCCCAGAATAATTCTTTCATAAAGAGCTTAAATCTTTAGCTCATTTATTTATGGATTTTCTATTCGTCAGCCACCCAGCGTGTGTTTAACTGAAGTTAGTAAACAAAACGAAAAACATACGCGGGGTGATTTATGAATACTGCAATTCATCAAGTACGAAATAACGTTCGTCGCACTACATCTGCACGTCCTGTTTGTTATCCAGTTCGCCCGCAGACAGAGAAAGAACTTTTTTCTGTAGGCCGCAGCCTCTGGTATCGCTACACCACTTCATTTGGCCCGTGCCGTGAAGTTCACCATCATCATGTGCAGCAGCTTGCACACCTGGTGGGTAAATCTGTTGGCTATGTTGAACATGCCATTAATCATTACCTCACGCATTGAACGAGGCGGCTTAATATGTCTACTCAAATCTATTGTGCGGTGCTTCGCCATTTCATGATGATGGCTGCATCCTCCCAGCACTCATTGATTGTGCTGAAGCAATTATATAACGCAGAGATTTCATCGAAAGCTCACCTGGCCGGTCTCTCCGTGTCCGAAGCTGAAGCGCTCCTGGCTCTACCATCCACCAGCTGGCGCAAACGCGATGATGTAATTCATGAGCTGAACATTCGCCTTAAGCAACTCACTAGCGTAGCCACACCGCCAGCTCAACAAGTCGCAAACTGAAGGAGTCTATAACATGCTGCCATTTCTCATTTTGCTGTTCTGCTCATCGCCTGAGACGGCGCGAATGATCCTAATCTACGCTACCGATGAATCTGCGGCCCGCCTCCAGGCGCTTGAAGATTTCGCACGTCTGAATGATTCGGGTTTTGCTGCTTCCGCCCAAACCCCATATGAGTGGGAGAATCCTCACGGTGACCAGCTCTTTATTGAGTCGGTATACCCGGTTCCATCCGGCGATTTATCTGCTATCCGCCGTATGCTCGGGGATGACGATGCCCCATATACCGACAAGCACCTTATTGCCGGTTTACTGGAGGACAGCCGACGTATCCAGATGATTGAACCGAATGCCGGTACTCTTTCTCGTATTGCTCAGGCAGAGCAGTACCTTCAGTAGACTTGTGTTCCGACCGCCCACCAGCAGGTGGGCTTCGGGCTAATTTCCTGTACGAGGTATGTATGCAAGGTACACCACGCTGGTGGCAGAACGGTCGTCGGGTGCAGGCCGTTCTCGCAGAGAATCAGACCGCAGATGTAAGGCTCAATATCGGCCCAGAAAATGACTTCTGGTTTACTGATGATGGTAATAATCCTGTTGCTGTGCTTAGGGTTATCGGCCCGGTCTGTCCACTGGATCCGCTAAAATTCACCTCCAGTATCACTGATGTCCTTCCTGAAGATGTCCATAGCTATAAAAAAGCCCTTCAGGAACACCAGATGATAAACCGGCCTGTCTCGTTCTATCTTGCACTTGCCGATGCCTGGTTGCTTGTTAACGAACAGCAGCCGGTTTACCAGTTCCGCATCCGAAACCAGTACAACGGCATGACTACTGAATGGAATTCCGTTGCCCGGGACAAAGTCATTGAAGTGATTAAGATGCAGCCGGAAACCGCTGAATTCCGGGTTCTCGTCCCATCGGCTCCTGAGCCTGCTGCGAATGCCCGGCAGTTGATCTCAGAAATTGAAGGTCTGCGTGAAGCTATTGGGAAACTCTACCCGGCAAATACTGATGTACGTCGTATTGCCAGAAACAGCGGCTGGATGCATGTATACGACGACACCAATGCCAAAATGAACTTTGCAGACAATGCCAGAAATACCCCTTATCTCGATGCCTTTGTGACTCAACTGCATCTCTTCCTCACAGATGATCGAGAGTAGATGTAAAACCTCCCTGAATCTTTCTGCTCTAACCAGCGCTGTCATATAGCATTTTTTTGACGGCGCTGCCGGTTGCGCTTTTATCAAACATGGTAAATACATTGTTTCATGCTGTCTGGCTCCCGGGCGCGGAGTTATCGTTGATGGAACCAAGTTGAGATATTCGAAATGAAAAGACCAACGGCACATAAAAATGACCGTCTGCCGGTGCGAAGATCTAACCCTACAACGCCTCAAGCAAGAGAGCGCGTTATTGCCGGGCTGGTGGCCTCAGCTACATCTGACTTCGTCTACCTCGTTCAGTGGCTGAAATCAGGAAAGCAGAACGGTGACCCTCTACAGCTATCCAGATGGGATAGCCTGAGAAATGCAATAAGCCACCTTGAGACGCTTGATGCTGGTGTACAACCTGACTGGCGCAAAGTCCTCACCCTGGTGTCGCGGGAAATTCATACCAGCCATAATGTCCAGGCGGTTGTTACTCCTCCGTCTAAAATCGCCGGTGGTATACTCAGCAACCTTAACGACATCAGCCAGAAGATAGCGACCGGGCTTGCTTCCCCTGACATGCTCGGCAGGCTCGATTATATGCTTCAGTTGACCGCAGGCCTGGCAGGTGGTGATGATCTGGCGCAAAGCATCCGTAAGGTTTCAGACAGTGCAGAAAAAGCCCTACGTGGTTATGACAAGCCGCAGGCAAAGGCCAAAACGCCTAAACCGGCCCCACCAGCTCCTGCATTCCGGGATGATCAGACGTTCAGGCAAGAGTGTGCGCCACTGATTGGGGTTGATGACCTCTTTGTTCTGGCTAATTGCCTTATTGCGATGTCCGCCCGCCTGGGCCGTTCTCCTGTCAGCCTAGCGAAACGCGCAGCGGGTTTAAAAGGTGTGATTAAACCCGATATGCTGGCTGACCTGCTGGAGCTCTTACAGCAGGACGTGGATCTGACCGCCCTGGCCCCGCCACCCAGGGTTAAAGACGATAATAGCCGCAGTGATGGAGGTAAGCTCGTCGGTTTAACCGGGGTCGTCGAAGGTGGCGCGTCAATCGGTGCTGAAGCGCAGCGTATCATCACCGCAGAACTGAAGAAGCACTCGCCGCTCACTTCGGCGCAGCGCGTATCTTTCGATACCGCCCGTGCGGGTCTGGCGCTGGAGAGCGATACATTCCGGGTTATTGAAGAGATCAGACGTATTGCAGCATCACTCAACTGGAGACCGCTGGCTGTCGCGGCCCATGCCGCGCATAAATCGCCTGGTATCCGCCCGGAGATTGCCGGGGATGTGATCACGTTGCTGGCGCAGGATGAGGCCTTAACCACCAGCAAGCCTAGCCGTTAAGTACCTGCCGCGCTGACTACAGCTTACCTCGCGATATTGCACCAGCAGCTCAGAAATAATACCGGTATAAACGTCCGCGTTTTGCCGGTATTTTAATTCGCCCTATTTTTAGAATTAGCGATAATAGCGTTGCTTATTACGTATTTTTACACTCAGAAACCTTCGTCACATGAATAGGGTATGGTTCACTGAATAGACAAAGACGTTAAATCTGGTCAGCTACAGAAAGGAGGATTTATGTAAATGCTCTCGTTACGTTCAAACTCTTAAAAAACTGCCGCGCCTGCCTATATAAGCCAGGCTGTAGACCTGAAGTCTACAAATTTAGCGTTACTGACAATTCACAATCCAGTGAACCGGCCCACACTAAGGAGGTTATATGCGAACGCGTAACTTTAAATCTGAGTCTATGTAATCTGATCAGCTGGCGCTGCCGAGAATGGCGGACTCCGCTACCCCGGTGATAGACCGGGGTAGCAGGAAGAAAGAGTAACGATTTACCGGTTTTAAAACCAAATTTTCGTCAAATGGGATACAAGCGCCCAAGGCCGGTTCCCGTCTGACAGACCGAAGTTGTGATGTGTGCATCGCCCCCCTGGAAGTTGTTTTATTGAATTGCTGTGTGTAGTTTTGCGGGGATAATACCCCGCTTTTTTTTTGCTTATTCTTCTTCGTCACCCCACCTTCCTGTGCCATCATACGTATAGAAAATAACTTTTCACTTCTGACCCTTTTTCAGTTGAAGTCTTATGATTTGATATTCCGCTAATACACACACATTAAGGAATGAAAATGAGCAACGATATTCATAACAAAATTGCTGATGCTTTAGCTTCTGTTGGTTTAAAACTTTCCGATGGATATACCCGGGCCGCACTCTTACTGAAGATGAAAGGTTCAGTTAGTCTCAATTTTGCTGTTGATGGCAAACCTGTCACTGTCACTCTCCATATGACTGAATCGGGTGATGTTACTGCTACCACTGATTATGACGATTCAACCGCTACTGCCGCAGCAGCAGCCGCAGCCACTACAACGCCAACACAAGAGTCGGTGGAAAAACCAGCAGAAGAGTCGGTGGAAGAGCCAGAAAAAAGTAATACACGAAAAGGCCCAAGGCCTAAGTAATAACTGCGCTGGAACTACATGTTGGCATAATTATAAATATCAAAACTGGCGGGGTTAAATCCCCGCTTTTTTATGCCCGATTTCCTTCGTCACCTGAATACCCCGTGAGACTATAAGTAAACAAAACGAACAACACGGGGCAACGCCATGACCACCAGCAAAGAGAAAAATGTATTCTACGTTCACTACTATGAATCCGACTCCAGTGGTGGCGAACTGCCACTGATGCGCATTGAAGCGGAGAACGAAGATGAAGCCAACCTGATCTGTCTTCGCAACCTCGCGGATGTTTATGACGTTGATCATGACGACATCAGTCTTGAAGACGGCTTCGAAGTGAACGGCAATAGCGTTTATCTGCAAGGTATCTACCCGGCGACCTCAGAGCAGGCACTGGTAGTTGATGCGGTATTTAATATGACTTCTGTAGAACCAGTCGCTGAGGCTGTGACCGGCACGGCGGAATCCGCCTGCGGTATCAGCCTGGTCTCTGATAAGGTCTGGCTGGAAAGCTGGTTCGACCTCGAAGACAAATTTGCTGATCAGATGGCCCACGTCGCTGAAGATGACAAGTCTGATACACGCTTCTTGCTCTACCGTGACCAGGTCATCGATGTGCGTGAATGCGAGACATCTTCTGTCCCAGGCTGGGATCTCCAGTTCGGCTTGAGCGGCGGTACGCAGATGCTATTCATTCGCCTTTCTGATGATGGCGATCACGTTGCACTGGGTCTCGAATAACTGCTGCCTGCGCCCGGGCTTGTTTGCCCGGGTTGCTCCCCTCCCCTGAATCAAACCGAGTATCATGACATCATTCTGAGGAGTACCAGACGATGAGCGAAGTAAAGCACTTCAGCATCACGAAAACCGTTGATTTTTACATCAATGAAGCATCCCCGGAAATTATTGCGGGCCGCAGGATCTATCTGGAAACCGTATTGATTCCTCGCCTTCGTACCGGCCTTGCCGTGCTCAATAAGATGGGCCTGACCGAGCGTGAAGATATGGAGCTGCGCGATGTGTACCAGCGTGGCGTGGAATTTTTTGACAAATTGTTCGATGGCCCTGTCCCGCAGGCCAATACCACCACCAGCCACTAATCCGCAAATTTTGTCCTTTTTTTACCCGGCTCTGACTTCGTCACCCGGGTAACCAGTGATTTAATAAGTAAACAAAACGAACATACCAATAATCACTGGGGATGCACCATGTTTAAAAGTCTGTCTGAATTGATGACCAGCGTTGGCAAGACTGATGCGCATAAAGTCTCGATAGTCCAGGTTAAAACCGGTGTCACCTCGTGGGGCCGCAAAAACCAGTCATCCCGGCCTACGGCTGAATACCAGATCTGGATGGATACTCCTGACAACGACAGTCGTATCGTCCTGAAGCTGAATTTCGTGCTGAGTTCCCGCCGTAACCAGCCTGAGAAGAATGCGCCCCTGAATATTGAAATCAGCCAGTACGCTAACTGGGATACGGTGAAACGCGCCTGGGCGGAATGCGCTCCTGAACGCTATATGCGGCTGGAGAATGAAACGACAGATGAGTTTATGTCCACCAGCGGGGTCTGGGAAGAAGCATCCGTCATCACCAATGACATGCAGCCGGATTACCGCTACTTCTATCCAGGCACGTCCTATTACGTGGCAAACGACAGCTACTGAAGCCAGAAAACACACCATATAACCGAGGATCTACCATGACCGACGCTATCCAGACTGCCCCTGAAAGCTTCAGCCTTTCTTCCCTGACCGACCTGTATCGCACAGTGCAGGCAACCGAGTCCCACGCTCTTTCAATGATGCGTGTCCAGAGGGGGATCACCTCCTGGGGGAGCCGTCGTATAACTGACCGCCGAACTGAGGGGTTCACCGTCTTTCTGGATGCGCCGGATAACGCCAGCCGTATTACTGTTAAAACGGAGTTCGTGCTGAATGCAGCAAAGACCGGCCCTGATACGTCTAATGATCTGGTGGTGGAAGCGCGTGAACATTCAGGCTGGGATGAGAGCCGGAATTGTTTCACTGTTACCCGCGAGATCGGCGAACTGCGGGTTAATGCTGGTGGTGAAAATCATGCTGCTACACTTCGTCAGCTGTGGAAGCTGCTTCACGCGCAGGCAAAAGCCTACCAGTCCAGAAATACTGCCGGTAACGCCACCTGGCTTATGTTCTGATAAGCCCCGGGCATGGTAATGTGCGTCACGACATTACGCCGTGGCGCACTACGTTCGTTTAGAAGGAAATGAAGATGAAAATAAGCCAGCTGGAAGTCGGGATGAGTGTCTGGTCGGTTAGCCGGGTAAATATGGGCAACACCACACTTAAAACAGTTGTCGTCCACCCGGTCGTGATTGTCGAAGTCCATGATAACCACGTCATAGCCACCTGGAATGGTAACGCCCCGCGTCGTTTCGGTGAGTCCGTCGTTAAGGGCTGGAAGAAAGAAAAGCCGTTGCTGATCCGTGAAGGTTTCGGGCAAATGCGCCTGGCTACCAGGGAAGAGAAAGCGCTGGCTGGTAAGTAACCCCCTTCGTGACCTGTATGACCCGTGGTGTAATGGCTCCGACAACCTGGCAGTTTTCGCAACGCAACACTCTGCCGCAAATCACCCTCCACGGGGCCAGACAGGGAATACACGATGACCGATGCCATTCTCTCTGAAGAGCTGTACTTCAAATACCTCAACACCTACGAACGCGAAAGCAGGTTTCGCATTGACTCTTTTCGCTTTGATGGCGAGCCTCAGTGGACAACCAAATTCGGTCAAGCTCGCATCCGCCCTTCTCAGGTACGTGTACTGCTCTGCCGCTGCGGGGCAAACAACTGGAAAGACGATGGCAGGTTCGCCAATGAGTACTGCTGCGACAGCTGCGGACAGTTCGTGGAGGTGCTACAGCATAACGACCGTTGATTCGCGTCCCGGGGCCGGAGCTGATGGCTCACTGATAAACCATTTCAGACCGACATATTCATTCTGATAATACCCGACGTATCGCCTTCGTCACCTGCCGGGCCCGTGTTGTACTGGTATCAGTACAACATAAAACGAGATCACGGGGCGCATCATGCAGACACTGACCGACGTATTCAGCGATAAGGCGAATAAAGCCTTTCATTCGATTTTCGCCGATTTCCTGCCCACCAGCGCGGATGGGGTAATCACCTTTACGGTTCGCGGCTATGGCGGAAAAACTGCCTGCATGACCGTCCCCTCTGGAACCCCGGTTTTCGTCTTTGGCACTGAAGAGCTCGCCGACTTCCATCGCTCCGCCGTGGCGGGTGAATTCTACATCGTTGATCACGGTGGTTTCCGCACCCTGAATCAACAGGTAGAACGTGGCCGCGTCCCAGTCATCTACGACATCCTCTGAAGGGATCCGATTATGGCAATCGACACAGTTTACCGCCTGCGGCTCGATTTCGACGTGTATAACGGCGATGTCATCGACACCAAAGAGCAGGAAGACAAAGACCAGATCTCCATTGCGAAAATCACCCAATTTATCTTCGATGCCTCCGTTCGGCTCAAGCTTGATGCCTGCGAAACCAGCGATGGCGGGCCAGCACATGGGCCTTACTGTGTTCTTGAGCACTGCAACCGAGCTGTACTGGAACAGGCCGAAACTGAAATTAAACGCTATGTGAGACGCTTTAAAGGCCATTCACTGGAAGACTGATGAACCCGGTACATCCACCAGCATGAGGATGTACCTGACTTCGATAGCCGCTGCCGGGCTGTGCCTCCTGAGCAGCAGAGGACAAGGTACGGATATGCCAGACAATAAACCCCGGATGACTGCCGCTGAAATGACTGAGCGAGCCTATCACTTCTTCCTGGACGCAAAGGGTCTGTCCCCTCGTGCCGGGCAGGTAGACATGATGGCGTTTTGCAGCGCAGTCGTTAACGCTACCCCCGCTGAGGAGCAGTATCGCGTCGGGGTTATTGAGGCCGGTACGGGGACAGGGAAAACACTCGGGTATTGTCTGCCGCTGATCCCCCTGGCGATGGAAAAGCATAAGACGCTGATCATCTCCACGGCAACCGTTGCGCTTCAGGAACAAATCATCTCCAAGGATCTGCCAGAAATACAGGCGAGAGCGGGCCTGAGCTTCTCCTATGCGATGGCGAAGGGCCGTAGCCGTTACTTCTGCCAGATGCGCTGTGACGTTCATATGGAAAGCGAGATGAATGCCTATGGCTACATCCGCGATGATGTGGAGGATATCAGCAAGGCCTTTGCTGGTGGTCACTGGACAGGAGAGCGTGATTCCTATCCTGATGAGATCAATGAGGCGGTATGGGGTCGGGTCAATGCTATTGGCAGTCAGTGCCCTAAAAAGCGTTGCCCACATTATCACCGTTGTCCGTTCTTCCTCGCCCGCGCCCTGCTGGAGTCGGTGGATGTGGTTATCGCCAACCATGACATCGTATTGTCTGACCTGTCACTGGGAGGCGGTATTATCCTTCCCCCGCAGGAAGAGTCCATTTATGTGTTCGACGAAGGTCACCACGTTCCGCAGAAAGCAATTAACCACTTTGCGACCTCCGCCTCTCTCGATGCCAGCAGGCATTTCATGAGCGAAATCTTCGACATGGTAATGACCATGCCAGAGTCCTACGGCGGGACTATGGAAAAGCACGTGCAGCAGCTGGTGGAGCTTGCGGGCCATGCCGGTGATGAGCTCGGTGAGCTGCGGGGGACACTTTTACGCTCCCTGAACTGGCGAAACGATCACGAAATGCCAAATGGCACGGAATCGGACATCTATCGCTTCCCGGAAGGTTTCGTTCCTGAAGATATTGCGGCCCTGTTTAAGCCTGGGTTAAAGACAGTAAACGAGATGCAGAATATCGTTGTGAAAATGACGGCGATTGTAGATGAGGCCGGGCGGGATATCAGCGAGGAAGAACTGGCCCTTCAAAAGATGGCTGTCGGCGAGCTGGCAAATCGCCTGGCGGGTATGCATCAGGCTCTGGCCTCATACTGCGGGAATAAAACCGTCTCTGGTATGCCTATGGCCCGGTGGATTAACGTCCGTCGTACTAAACGCAGCACCGAAGTGGTGATTAATTGCAGTCCGGTCTATGCGGGCGAACACCTGAAATCCGAGCTCTGGTCGAAGGCTTATGCCACCATTGTGACCTCGGCAACAATCCGCTCCCTTAGCAAGTTTGACGCATTCCTGGAGCAGGCCGGTCTTCCAGTCGATACACCTACCCTGCTGGCCCGCAGCCCGTTTGATTACCAGAACAACGGCGTGTTGTTCATCCCCCGTATGCGCTCGGTTCCGACCAATCATGAAGAACATACGGCGGAGATCATCGAACTCCTTCCCAAACTGGTGCTTCGGCTTCAGGGTTGCCTCGTGCTGTTCGCCTCCCGCAGGCAGATGGAAGAAGTCAGCAAGGCGATGCCTCAACACATTTCACCGCTTCTGCTGATACAGGGGGCACTTCCAAAACGGGAAATACTGCTGCGCCATAAGCTCAGAATCGACCGTGGTGAGCCGAGCATTATCTTTGGTATGGCTTCTTTCAGTGAAGGGGTGGATCTGCCTGGCGTGTACTGCAACAACGTCATCATTGCCAAGCTGCCTTTTAGCGTTCCGACCGACCCGGTGGGCCAGACCCTGACGGAGTGGCTGGAGAAAAACGGGCGTGATGCTTTCCGGGAAATCTCGATACCGGAGGCCTGCCTCAAACTGACCCAGTCCGTTGGTCGGCTTATCCGCACAGAGAGCGATACCGGCGCGGTGACTATCCTGGATAAACGCCTGAAGACAAAAGCCTACGGGAAAGACATCCTCGCATCCCTGCCCCCTTTCAGGCGCGAAATTCGTTAATCAACAGTCGAGAGGTTGCTATGCATAAAATTGAATGCCCACGCTGTCTGGGTGGTAAGGGTGAGATCCGAGCGTTCCGGCACGTTCAAGGCGGTGTGTGTTTTCGCTGCAAGGGCCGGGGGTATGTCGAGGTGAAAACCATCCCGAAGCCTTCTATCCGGTTTGTTGCTATGCAGAAATGGGCAAATCCAGAGGACGTTAACTACAACAATGGGGATTTTATCAGGACGTTCTATTTCAAGGCCCGAAGTCAGGCTGAAGCAACAAAGAAGCTTCAGAAAAAACTCGGCGCGTCAGGTCGTGAGTTTTATGCCACTCCTGCGGATGATGTCCAGCAATAAATGGGGGCGTTTTGTAGTGGTTTATTCACTCTGAAATCTATCACTCTGGTTATGATTGGTTTCGAAACAAATGACAGGTGGTAACACATGAAAAACCAGGCTAAAACACAACATTCTGTTTTTAAGTTCATTCGAGCTGCGATTCCGGTAACAGTTCTATCGGCTATACAGTACGCTGTCATTTCTACATTGCTGGTGGTTGGAAAAATTGACCTTCAATGGTCGGAACTCGCTACATCACTTCCGTTATGTATTATTGCAATATTCTCAACAGCATTTGTATTTTACGACCCAAATGAATATGAGTACTTTCTTTCAGTGCTGGGAATGCTTACCGTTTGGGTTTTAGTGTTTATTGCATCAATACTCCTACTTGTAATCGCGCGAGGTTTTTCCTTCATCACAAGCAATTATGTAACATATGCTGAATTGGCTTCCTATTCCATACAGATAGGAATGATGATTGTATTTTACTTCAAGAGGGATAGTCTTAATCAACAGACCCTATAGATACAGTATTTCGCGATTAATATTATCATTGAACATTAACGCACAAAATTTACCCCCACGTCATACAAGGTTACCGATGCAATGAAAAATAAAATTATCGATGCAAAACTTGCATTTTTTAAAGTAGAGGGAACTCCAAGTACTGGTCACGTTGTGGTTATCGGGAAACCATCATCTGGGAAAAGTTTCTGCCTTACTGATGAAATAACGCGTTTGTTAAAAGCAGGTAAAAACCACGAAAATTAATTTGAATATTGCAAGCGGGGTTTGCTATGACATCAATTATTACCACTTTATATGAAAAACTTTCATTTCGTGTGCTCGCAGTTCCGCTGATTATTTTCAGCATTGAATTTTTGATATGGGCAGTGCTTATTCGAGAAAATGTTATATCCGGGGACTGGCCTTTGTATAGAACTTGTTTGTTCGCTTGTTTTTCCTCGCTGATTATAACTGGATTCACATTCCAGAATCCTGAAGGCAGTGATTTCCTAAAGGCAGCAGCAGGTCTCCTTGGATGTCTGGCCTTGGGGGGATTGATAATTATTATTTATTATATTGGCACTCTCGAATTTCCGATTATCACTGCCAAGATGGTTTGGATTTTCATGATGGCAAGCTTTACGTCTCAGCTTTTCACTTGCCTGATGAAATCGATGACTGATTAATTTGAAGTTCAGCAAAAACAATTGCAGAGCAAAGTTATTTATTCACTCATTTTGCGATCTAAGTATGCTTACGCTGAAGTAACCGAAAAGTACCTTTCTTGAAAAGTTTTTTCGGGATTTTAGGAGAAATGGATAATGGCATTCTCACTTACTTTCCATCAATACATTCTGGAGTAATAACATGTTTACTTTAGTTCTCGTGATTGGGCTTTATTCAAGTGGTCTTAATCCAAGTGGTGTCACCTCTCAGAAAATACCTGACTACAAAACCTATGATGAATGCCAGAGTGCCGCGCCTAAAGCAAAGCGTGGGGAAACTATCACCATCTTAAGTTATTGCATTCCCCAGCCTGCGGATAAGACAAAGGCGTAAAGGCTTCGCTATATGTGAATTATCGAAGGGGTGTCCATTTCATACCCGATTACTTCGTCAATTGTCGACCGGTGGGATAATAGGATTAAAACAGTTTTTAGCTTCACGATATTATGGAGAAACCGCCGTCATGCACCCATTCGATTCGGTCAGAGTAAAACTGAGTTTTGCCGGAAAGCCACCAGCGGCTTTACTGCAAAGCGCCCTATTTCTTGAAAATCAGCGTCCCGAATCCTCCAGTTGGAGCGACCCGGGCACGGCGGGTAATACACTGCTTCGCGACATCCTCCGGTCACAACCGGTTGAACTGAGCACTCTACAAGGCGTGGTTAATCTGACTACTGGCAACCTCGGTAAAGCCGAATGTAGTGAGTTGCTTGCACTGATGGGCCTTCGTAGCTTCGGTGAAGAAGCTGCTGAGTTAATGGTTCGCAATGCGTCAATGGTTTTTGCGAGTGGACAGGCTAATGCAAAGAACCTGATTCGCATGGAAGTCACTAAATCACACCTTACTTCTGATAAGCAGGTCATTGTCAGTACTGAAACCCTTGAGCGGCGTATGTACGTCATGAACAGCAACGGTATCTGCTTCGTCGTTGAGCCTGAGATCTGCCTTGATGCCGAGAAACTGCCGGGCGCGGATTTCTTTATCACTGAAGACGAAATGGATGCTGCGGGCGTGAGCCGCTGGGGTGAAAACGGCAGTCAGCACTGGCGATGCATGGTTACCTGGTTCAATGGCAGTAGCACCATCATGAACGAAATGGGACACATGTACGAGCTCGGTGATGAACCTGAAATTCGGCTCAATAGCTTCGGTGGATAAAGCCCACCAGCGAGGAAATACGATGAGACACGATAACGTCAAGCCCTGCCCTTTCTGCGGTTGTTCATCTATCCGGGTTCGGGAGATTTCGAATAATTTTCGCGCCTGCTGCAATTCCTGTGAGGCCACGGTGGCGTTTCAGGACTCCGAACAAGCCGCTGTGACGCGCTGGAATACCCGCGCTGAAGAGAAACAATCTGGCGGACTCCAGTCAGCATAAATTAAGCCCCGGGCTGCTCTGGGCCTGAATACCGATAAGAGGAAACACCGACATGAAATTTTACATCAGCGACGTTTTATGGAAATCCGGGCAGGCATTCATTTTCTCGTTTGTCACTGCTCCGGCAGTTGCGTTACTGCTCATTCTGTTCTGCACAGTTCTTACCAGTTCACCATCCAAGGTCTTCCTCGATCAGGCCCGTAGTCTGGTTGGAAATGCCACCAGCACCTCGGTCATGGTTTGCCCTGAAGAGAAAGCAGTGTTTGCCGCGTTCCGCTCCTCAGAATGCCAGCGACACGTGGTGAATGCCGATGATGCCATTAAACAATGGGACTCGCTGTTGCTCAAAGGCTACCTGATAGTGGCGGGTATCGCTCTTATCTGCTGGATGGTAAGCGAGGCAGTTAACTACCGCAGAAAGCCGTGGCGCTATGGGATCCGTCCCTCTGATATGACATTTAGCTATACAAAACTCGTGCCGAAAGAATCCGATGATGACGCGGATAAATAACCACTCATTTAGCACGGCAGACAGCCGGTCAATGCCAGCAGCACAGGGGGCAGTATGGGTAGACCTACAGGCAATATCGTCAGACTCACAAAATCAACAGGCCGCAGCAGCGACTTTTTCGGGCCATGTGAGTTGTGTGGAAAACATATGTCAGAAGCATTCCGTACCCGAAAAGCGCGTGAGTGGCAGCGTGAAAATGGCGAACTCTATTACGGCCATGATTCCGCCGTCATGTATGCACATGAAAAATGCATTCTGAATCTGGAAAGCAAATTTACCTCAAATTAACGACTGGTGAGATTTATGAAAATACCTCTGGGTAAGACGTTCCCAATTTTTTTTATCTTATTGGTGGTGGTGCTGGGGGGCGCTATCGCCGAGAAACTGCTATGGGAGGGACACCTCTATCCCGATTTTCTTATCAGTGATGCCTATGTGGCGAAAGATACTCAATTGCAGGCCAGTAACGACACAACACTGTTGAAGCAGTGCTACGCTCAGCACTTAACTGGATGTGAAAAGTATTATAGAAGCTTCAGCCAACTGGAGGTCAGGGGTAACGATCTCAAGTCGCTGTGTAAAGTCCTGACAAATAACACTGATCTGGACGTCTTTCAGAGTGATGCTCAATTGCTGGTTCGTTGCTCACGATGGAATGTTTTCCGTGTAATTCCATTTAAACCTACAGATAACGCAACTGATAAATTTAAGCCAATGGTCGATATGGTTGGGAGCTGGATGGCCTACAACCGGCTCTCAAAAGAGCTACTTCATGAAGATCCGGTCGATATCTTTTTTGTTGGACTGGATGAGGGAAAAAAGCAACTATCCCTGAAATATTGCTTTACCGGGGTTGATCAAATTCCTCCTCAAGTAGCTTTCCAGCGATGTGACACCGAGTCGGATACGACTAAAACCCAGAGTGACAAATCATGATGACATTTCTCGCTAATTTGCATCGCCATACTACGGCCTGCCGCAGCTTCGCATTCTTCACTCTGGTCTCCGGCCCGGCGATTGCTTTATTTATCACGTTCATCTGCATGAACTATTCAGGTTCACCTTCAGCGCATCTGGTTAGTGCAGCCAGGGCTGTCATTGATGGTGCTCCGGTCGGCAAACTAATGGTATGTACCGAAGAGCCACAATCCACGACTCCCCCGACACTTATCGAATCTCCCTGCGTTCGCGAGGCGGTCGATGAATCAATAGTAACCGCGAAGTGGGATTCAAACTTCCGAATGGTTTACGCAATGCTTGCTCTGCTTTCTTCTGTTATCTGGTGTCTAGTGAGCGCCACACGAGCGAACATATTCAAGGACGCTAAACCCCCTACTCGATAAGCCTGTCAATTCTCAAATAAAATGATGAAAAGTTGTGAAATTAAGGAGTGATGATGAACATAAATTACAGTATTAATAACAGTGTGCTCATGATGATGAGTGAGTTTATGATTACAGCTTTTGTAATCGTAATACTTTTTGTGATTGTATTAGTATATAACAAAGCGTTTAAGTCTGAATTAAGCATAAAAATATTTTGTTTTAGTCAGTTAACAGCCATTTTCATTTCCGTATTAGAAATAACAACAAAAAGAACAAATGCTGGAAGTATCAGTATTACATGGAGTGACGGCATCCATCAGTTTTATACTCACGTTTTTCTGGGGTTTGCTTTTTCTTTCTTACTTTTTTTGCTTGGTCTTTATGACTACAAAATGAAAGGCAACAAAGATGGTTTAAAGGATTGCAAAAAACATGTTTTACCGTGTTTCATAGGGAGTTGGTTCGTATTAATAATATTCTTTTTCTCCGCTTCGCCTTTGCGCTATGAGGAGAATTTGATTACGGATGCTCGCGTCGTAGCTTCGGATCCCAATCGAACCACAATTATCTATGCTGATGGGTTCTACTGGCTATTTGATATGGATAGAAATGAATTTGATAAGTCTATATCCAGAGAGATAGTCAGAGGCAACTACAAGATGTTATGTACTTCAGATACACCAGCTACCTGCTGGGCGGGCAGAAAATTCCCCAAAAACACATCACTGGATAAAGTTTTATGAAAGATTGTAACGCTGAGAAATATAGCTATTCATGTCTTTTCGCAGCGGTATTTAGACCAGGTGAAATGCCTGTCATTTCCGCGTTCCGGGCGCGGTATTGGGCTCTAATCATTCGATGGGCATTGCGTTTCGGTTACACCGTTTGCCTGATTGGCAGCACTGGAACCGGAAAAAGTTACCTCATCGAAAGAACGCTACCAGGACGGATCATTGATGCCCGACTGTTACTGGTAAAGAATGATTGGCATGGCCCTGTGCCATTCAGTTTGCGCGGTGCAAAGCCCGGCCCAGTTGGCATTGATGAGTCGTCCAGCTTTTCAGAGGAAACGCTGCGTCAGAACGCGGAGAACCTGAAAGAAAGAGGGGTAGTGTATACAGCACAAAGCATTGATAAAGCAGCTAAAGTTGCAGCCAACCTGCCAAACAGGCGTGTGTTGCTTATCATGATTGGAAAAACGTAGCCTCTGCGGTCTAGGCCATCTGACCTGCTGAACTGACGCAGTAGACTCTCTCGGAGGCAAACAAATTTGCTGGTGGGATAAAATGGGCGCATACTTAAAGCACGTGTAATCGACACGTGCTTTTTTATTGGAGGACACATGCAGGCTACAGCTGCTCGCCAGAAAAAAACCGTCAGTGTCACCCTTGAGCCAATGCTCGTACAGCAGGCAAAAGACGCTGGGATTAACTTGTCCGCCACGCTGGCAGAAGCGCTTCAGAGCAAACTGAAGGCCAGTGCAGCGGAAGAATGGAAACGACAGAATCGTGCTGGTATTCAGGAGTTGAACCGCATCACTGAAGAGCATGGGTTACTGTCTGACGAATACAGGACGTTCTGATAATGCAATATACCGTTTACCGCAATCCCGGCAACAGCCAGGCATACCCTTACCTGCTGGATATACAGAGCGACATCATTGGCGAGTTAAATACCCGCCTGGTGATCCCCCTTCATCGGCTTAAAAAAGGAGCCTCGGCCCCGGTTGCGCGATTAACTCCGGTCATACAGGTGGAAGGGAATGACGTTATCCTGATGACGCATGAAATGGCTTCAGTCCGCGTGAAGCAGCTCGGTCAGGCGGTCATGGACGCATCTCCGTTCCGGCACACTATCAAAAGTGCGGTGGACTTCCTGCTGGATGGTTTCTGACAGAGATAATGAGCGAGAAAATGATGAAGCAAAATGAACTGCTGGAAGTGGCAAAAGCCATGCGCGATTATATTGATGCCCTCCCTACCGATGTCGTTGCAGCATTACCGGTGATGCCGGGATTTGATCGAGACTGGGCCGACGAAGTCATTTACGAAGCCGAATCCGCCAGCAAATAACCCCCCGTCTGCGCCCGTTTCATCTGAATTCGGGCCGTCACAATCTTTCTGATTTTATTGAGAAAACAGCCTCTTTTTGTCCCCTTTTTTCCTTCGTCAGCAGACTCAGTCGTTCGATAATAAAAACAGACCAACACAACCACTGAGGTGTTTCATGTTAGCGATTATCCCGGCAGCAGGCACTGACAAGGTTTTTAAAACCTCCCTCAAACACGTGCTCGATGAGGACTTCCTGTTTGCAATGGCTTCAAAAGCAAGCGCGACGTACATTTCATCCCATATCAGCGATGACGGTGAGGGCACAGTGTTTTTCAGTCTGAGCGACTGGGATAACCTCAAGCCTTCCTTATCGGCTGATGGCTGGGATGGCGATACGATGCCCGGCTTCATTGATTTGCTGGATGCAATCGCAGCGCAGGGCTATAACACCGTCGAATTCCACATTTCTCACCCACTGGTGGTTGGCGCGGTCTGGTTCACCGATGAGTATTACTTCACGGTTACCCCGCTGGCGTATGACCTTGCCACGCTGGATGGTCAGTTTGTTCTGCCGGATGGCTCTTCCTACCGGCTGGATGACCTTGATGAAGTCAGCTATGACGAAATGACCGACTACTTTGACGGCATTATCGAAGTCGATGGCGATACCATGCTGGGTGTAAAGCGTAACGACGATGACACCGTAAACGTCAGCAAAATCGAAAGCTAACCCCTCCTCCCCGGTGTCGGTATCCGCCGCGCCGGGCTATTTTCCTGCCATCATCCTCTGGAGTGTTTCATGAAAGACCGTTTTTATCTGGTCAGCTTGCGTGACACCGTTGGTAGCAATACCGCTTTTCATAGCCATCACGGCAGAGGTTACAGCACCGATCAGCGTAATGCCCGGGTTTACACCCGCGAGGAAGCACAACGCGCATGGAATACGGGACGGGAGTTTGACCTGCCGGTTGATGCCGATGCAGTCGACCGCCATCTCGTGTTTCATGTTGATCATCAGTTTGTACCGGGAAAAACCATTCTCTCCGAAAGCGCCACCAAATATGTCGGCTTCGTTAATGGCCAATGGGACGGAAACGATCTGTTCTGGCTGGCTGATGCGGGTACTACCACGGATTTTTCCCTTGCCAGAGTTTTTGACTCACCACAGGCAGATAGACCTGATGTCGTCTGGTTACCCCATCACATCCCTGACGCTGCAAAGCGCCCTACCTTCAGTGTTGAGCGGATAGACCGCCGTAAAATGACGCAGGGGGCCGGTCTGCTGATGCCTGCCTGGCTGAAACGCCAAAATCGCCGACAGTCAAAGGGGCTGACTCGCTGGAATTGCCCCGGGTGTGGCCGTATTTCATGGCAACAGAATCCGTATGATTTTGATGGTTGCCGGTTCTGCATATAGTCAACTACCGCGAGAGGCCTCTATGTTCCGATTATTACAGAAGTGGTTAGTCAGGTTTACCTGTCAGGACGATATAGATTGTATGTCGACCCGGCGCTCTGCGGGCGAGTTCTGGCTGGAAATAGATGCCCGTCGTCACTGGATTTTCCTGGACATCGACGGTGTACTCCACCGGGCGGAAAACGGGTCACTGGAGTTTATGCCTGTGCTGGATCACGTGCTGACGCAATGCCCGCAGACGGGAATTATCCTTTCCACAAACTGGCGTACCGGCGTACCCCGGGAGATGGTGCTGAGTCATTTCCCTGCGGGTATACGCGATCGGATTGCTGGACTCAATCCCGATCTGGATGGGCTGGTGAATAACCACGTGCGTTATCACGAATGCATGGCGGTCGTTAAACGGTTCGGCCTACAGCATTACACCTTCGTGGACGATACCGCTCGACTCTTTCCAACTGACTGCCCTGCCCTGTTCCTGACTCACCGGCACGAGGGGCTGAATGCAACGCAGGGTAGCGCTTTGATAGACCGGATTCGGTTAATGAAATGACCGGTTTAAGGCTGAATACAAATTATTAATGAGGATGCGTTATGAATGAAATCCCACAATACGTCTATGACCTGATCGGTATTTGCCTCTTTGTTGGAATGTGGGTCGGAGGCGTTCTGCTTATTTGGTTTATTTTCTCTAATGGAGAGAGCGACGAATAGCCAGGCAACTGGCGCAACTGATGTTGCAGGATGGCCCCAACAATATCTTACCTGCTTACGCTCTGATTACCCGCGCAACGCTTCGTCAGAAGCGGAAAGCTGGGATAATGAATATATCCCGTATACACCAGGCTATCCCAATGAAAATTACTGTGTTTACTGCCCCTGATTGTCCGAAATGTCGCATGACGCTTACCCGCTTTTCTCTGGCTGGGGTGGACGTGAATGAGATCCCGCTGGTGGACAACGCAGATCTCGTTCGCCTGACACAAAATACCGGTGCGCCGCTGGTGGTGGTGGTCAACGATTCGGGCCGTGTGACGGGTTGGGGTGGGTTCCGGCCAGATCTTATTGCGACAACTGCCAATGGCTGGAGTGTCGGGTCACTCGATATCCCCCCGTCGCTGGTTAATCACGTCCTTCACTGAGGTAAACGCCATGCACAATATCTCTGTCGAAATCCCTGCGGCCCTCGGCGTACATCCTCCTTCAGGAGCGGATGTCGTGCTTATAGACGATCTGAATAACGCCCTCGCCGGTGCTGGCTTACCGCAACTGAAGATAGAGCCGATAACGTGGACACCGCCATCAGGCCGACCGGTGATCTACCGGTCTGAGGTTCCCGATATCCTGCGCATTGCAGGTATAAACCCTGACACCTCTGACATGGTGAAAACCTTCTGTTCCGGGCCACTGCCGATTGACGATAACGAGCTGGATGCCCTTCTGGAGATGCGCGAACGGGACGGTCATAGCGAAAGCTTCAGGATCGCGCTCTGTGGGGCGCTGGACGCGATTCTCATTCGACTCTACTCAGCAGAGCGTCAGCTTCGTTGAAACGCCAGTAAAGACGCTGGTGGCCTCATATGAGGTATCAATCGGCTCGGTTCCGTCTCAATAATTTAAAGAGAGCACGGTATATGAGTCCTGAAGAAGAAAAAGTGCTGCATCAGCGGCTGATACAGCTTGGCGATATGATGGGGGATGGCCTGCACTATGAGCGCGACGGTCAATGGATCACCCGGGAGTACAAAGCCACGTTGCGGGCGCTGGGGCTTTTGAAGGCTCCCAAGCGTAAGCATAACCCGACCAAAACACTCGCTGTGGATGAGCGAATGGCACAACGTGTGAAGGACGTAGCCTGTACCCAGTGCGCCGGGAAACTGAAACAGGTGCGCTCCGGGTCTCTGAAAGCGCAATGCACCCGGTGCAAAACCAAGTTCACCCTCCTGAAAACCATTAAGTAACTATACCCGCAGCTGGTGGTCACCCCACCAGCATAAAATATACCCGAAACTGTGACACCTGCGCTTGCCTGCCTCAATGTCGTGATAGCTGACAACCCCCACGAAGAAAACAAACCTCACACCTGCGATCGTCGTGATGCAACGATTTTGTCGAGCCAATTATATGAAGAGACTGTTATGAAAGACTTCCATTTCCTGTATGTCGAACTCCTGGTCGAATTGCTTCGACTGGTCAATTTTCTTCTGCCGTTGTGGTTTGGTAGTTGAAAATAGCAGGTAATACCCGGGCAAGACCTTCCCGTTTTTTTAAAATAAAAGGGCGCACATAGCGCCCTGTCAGAAAGGTATTTTGAAGCAGCAGACTACTTACGAAACTCCCATTGTTTAATCAGCTTTTTGACAAACGTCTCGCCATAGATCTCATGTGACTCCATGTATGCACAAAGCTGTATCAGGGTCATCATGCCATCGCGAAGGGTATCGCATGACTCGTTACGGCAATAGGCCGTGAGTTTGTACATATTCGCCCCGCAAACGTCCGGGTTGTAGAGATTAACAATCAGGCTTGCCGCGAATTTCTTTCTCTCTGCGATAGCGCCCAGATAAGCCAGCTCCCTTTTCAGGTCTTCCGGGATAGGTGTGACAGCACACGCTCGCGGGTTCAGGTTTATCTGGATATGGTCAAAGTCGAGTTCCTGCATTGTCCTGGTTCCTTCTGCTGATATTCGGTATCCGTCTGCCGGGCCACACGATTCTGCATGTAATGCCCTTCATATCACCATTGTACCGGATACCTGCAATTTGCCCCGTAACTACCGGTGCTGATGATAAAAAATATCTTTATTTTGCGAACGATATACACCAGTCCGTCCTGATTTCGTCAGCTGAATTGTGCCGGGTAAGCTGGTTGCCATGTGAGTGACCTAATGGAGAACACCATGCAGCACACTGCAACCACACACCCGCAACCGGCTAACACCGTGAGTATCGTCAGTACGACCTACGGTCAGACGCTGGTGGTACTGAACGGGAAATGTCTCTACTGCGCACCACCAGAGCGAGGAGACGAAGCCCGGCAGCTGGCATCAACCACTGCCGGGGCACTCAACGTGCCGGTCGATGTCGTCCACCTCGATACATTTGCTACCGATACAACCGAAAGCCAGCTGATGGCCCGCTTTGAAAACCAGAATGCCGGGCCGTGGTATAGCCATGCGTTTACCATCGCGTTCAGTGTTGAATACCCGGCGAAGAGTAGCGATGACATTCCACCAGCGGAATTACACCGTGCATTGATGAAGCGGGCCAGAGAGTTTACCGGTGATCTGGATGCGCTGGTGGAAGCCTGCGGGGCATCTTATGACAGTTATCAGATGGGGTAACTCCTGCTGGAAATGACCGCATTCTGCTGGCGTTTTCAATGAGATATCGCCAGCCGCTTTGGTAGAGTTTTCCAGATAGCAAGCGAACATCATAGCCAGTGGCAAGAGGTAAACCTATATGAATTCTGTCTGTCTTGATTACGAGAAAGTGGATTTTCTGGCGAATCTCCTGATCCCCACCCTCGCCAGACACCCCATCAGTAACAGTTTCCCGGAGCGCGGCCTCGCACTTAAGGAAAAGCACCCTGAGCTGGTGGGCTGGCCCGAGCGCAAACTGGGTGAAGTGGAAAATTACCAGAATGCACTGTCCAGACAGCTACCGAGCCTGAACAGCATGTCCTTGCCGGAGTTTATCGACTTCATTCTCACCCCGCATGTCGCGGAGTATGTTCTTGAGCAGGTTGGCACTCCGCTTGCTGAAGAAACCATGCAGCTGTTTATGGCGAAAGTGAAGGCATAACGCGGTTTTCAGCCCCATATACTCCAGATCATAACCGGCCTTAATGGTCGGTTTTTTTTGTGAATTTTCTGCCCCGAAAGCCTTCGTCACCTGCGGGGAGCGTGGTTAACTGGTTATGTAAACAAAACGAACAACACACATAACTACAGGGGTCTACCATGTTAAATCCAGCTATCTGCGCCATGTTCATGTTTCAGGGCTTCCAGCATGAAGTCTCCCGTCTGACCGCATTATCAGTGGCTAATCCTATCCCCCTCACCTTCAACTGTGACAGCGTACAGACAATGATCTGTGAAACGCTGGCTGGTGGCGAAATTGAATGTGCTCACTGGATGTTGGATGCCGCAGAGCAGATCTGTAAAGCCTGCGAACCTGCGTATCAGGCATCTGAAGAACCGGGAGTCTGGTACTACGACATTGCTGAACGTCTGGGCGCTGAAGTGGCCTGCCGTTGCGTAAAAGGTGATATCAGCACTGACCAATTGGTCGCTGTTGCAGTTAACCTCACTGAGTCATGGAACACGCTGAGCGAAGACAGCAATCAGGAGCCTGATTGCGGATCATATGAAAATACCGTCAGGACGTTGGTAGAACGTGCTGATACAGCAGAAGCGGCTTGCGTAGAAGCAGTCAGAATCCTTGATGGTGGTGAGCGGCAGGCGTTATCAAAGGCGATAGCAATTCTTCGCCCTGTGGCCGCAACGTTGCAGTAGATAGTGGCAGAACACCAATACACACAACACTCACTACAGGAAAATGACCATGAAACTCACCGTATCGACTCGCCCGGTAAGAATTGAAGGGAATTATGTCTCTGTCGTCTTTAATCGTTCCCATAACTCCATGCCGGAAACAGCAGAGGTTAAAAATGCCGATCAGGCGCGGGCATTCATCAACGATTACATCGCCCGTAATATCAACGAAACGCCGATGCATCTGGTGCTGACAAAAGAGGGCCGGGCATTTGGCGGGTTCGACGCGCTGAATAGTAGCCTTCCGCCCGCGATTGAATCATCAACCCGTTTGTAATGACTGACTGGTGGCGCTCAGTGAGGAGCGTCACCCGGCATCACGGAGGGAGTTGCAAGAGTTCTGATTAGCCTTTCCTGACCCACGCCCAAAGCATCGCACCCGCCAACACCGTCAGCATCAGAGCAAACACGGAACCAACCAGACTCGCATCGCCATTCTTGCCGGAGTAACCGCAGGTTTGAGATGCGTCACCAACTGCCTGACAAATTGAATCGGGATCAAGTCCCCAGTAGACAAAGGCGAACAAGGCAATTACAGAGATAAACGCTTTAGCGACTTTCGCTTTCTGAATCATCAGAGACACCTCAGTTCGTCAATGCCGGGGAGTTGCCTGTGTGTTATTTCAGGCGGGAATCAAACCGGAACGGAATTTTCTTAACCGTAGCCATCAGGTCAAAGAGTTCAGGGTGTGCCGGATTCAGCAAGTAGTTAAATTCAACCGGAGACAACGCACTTGGAATACGCAGCGCGATAGAAGAACCGCTTTCAGCCCAGTTATCACCGTAGAGCGCCAGCTCAGCAGGAGCATCCTCACTCGCCCAGTTATCAGGGAGACGGCTCATGTCGAAGGTCTGGATCTGATCATCCGGTACATCAAGACTCAGCAGTGTAAAGTCGTCCAGTAACTGCGGCGCGTGAATGTGTACCAGCGTTTCAAGCATGGTAAGGCTGGCCGTTTCAGACAGGTAGACCATTGCAGTGCCTACGCTGTTCCAGCGGCCCCCCGCTTCTTTCGCACCCAGACCAGACCACGCAGTCATCAGATAACGGGTCTTGGTCAGTCGGTAAAGGATCACGAGTATACCCCGTGCTCAATACGCGTAATCAGGCGCATCACTTCAAGCGCACCTGTCTCAGAAGAAACAAGCTCTGCCGGTGATTTCCAGCTCAGACCACGGTTCGCTTCGTTCAGCCATTTGTGCGCCGCTTCTTTGTCACCTTCAAACAGCTCTACAGCGCGTTCAATTACGCGGATAATGCGCACCAGACGTTCGCTCTGATCGGCAGTGAAACGGTCTTTGATGCTACGATTAAACGTCGTATTAGGTATACCCGACATTTTGCGCAGCTCAGACGGCGTGATGTTAGCCCATTCAGAAATGTGCTTAGCTACTGTGCCATCGAGACCGTGATTGATTTTATCCATCAGCGCGATACCGTCATTATCCAGCCCAGCAACCTGCCATAAGCAGTGCTGATTCGTTTTGGTAACGTCTGGAGAAAAAACTTTCATCGTCATAACTAGCCCTCCCATTTGGTAATTCAATTATACCATATGGAACACTAACGGCAATCTTTTAACCATCAGACAACCTCAGCGCCCTTCGTCACCAGCCCCACCTGCCAGATAATAGGTCAATAACGACAAAACTATGACAGGGGGCATCATGCCGAATCTCTTACGTTATGACCAACTGGACTCCTCACGTCAGCCAGCAGCGCGGGCATCAGCCGCTAGTGGCGAATTATGGTGTGCCCGCAACAACGTAAAAAAGCAGGCGGCAGCGTCAAAGGCCGCAATTCACCAGGCAATCAATGATCAGCACCGCATTACCCGGCTGCGAAACACCTTTTCGCTCGCGAAGGATATGCGTGAAAAGCCGGTCGTCTGGATTGAAAAGCGCATCCTCGAAAATCTGTGCATGTTCAATGAGCAGGGCGATATGTACCTGTTCACGCAGCAGAACTTTGTCAGCAAACTCTGAACCTCCGGCCCGGCTCGTCGGGCCATTAAAAGGAAACCGATATGACAGACTTCATTGATAAACTGGCAGCGAATGGTGTGGCCTTTACCCTTCAGGACGGACGAATCATCGTTGAAGGCGATCTTCGTGTCGGGTTTACGCTTGAGCCAGAAGATCCGGCAATTCCCTGCGACTATATTCCCGCGAATCTGACCGTGACGAACACCCTGACCATTCTGTCGGGCATTCATAGCATCCCTGCCGGGCTGGTGGCCCGCAATCTGTTTATCAGCTACTCTGAGCTGGAATCTCTCCCTGACAACCTGACCATTACCGGTACGCTCATGGCGAATTCTTCACGTCTTAAGTATCTGCCGGAAAATCTGACGGTGGGCCGCGTTCTGGACATCATGTGTACTGATATCGCCTATCTGCCGGATACGCTGAAAGTAGCTGGCAGTATGATGCTGTCAAACACCCGTATTACCACTTTGCCGGATAACCTGCATCTTGAAGAAAATCTGGCCCTCGAAGCCATGCCGTTGCAAGCGTTGCCAAAAAACCTGAAAGTGGGCCACAGCCTGTATCTGGATGCTGTGGCTCTGAAGCGGATCCCTGAGTGTATATCGTGCCCCGTGATTAACCTGGTTAACCCTGGTAATTTTGAAAATGTCGCGTCAGTCACCGGTATCGGCGGAAAGCCTAACCGCCATGTCTATGCGCTACGTACAGCGCTTGGCGTTCGCGTATGCATGTACGATTTGTCTGTAGACCCGGAAATATTTGGTCTGCTGGTACGTGGCATCTATGATGAACCCACGGCTGAACTACTTGATAAGGCCGCACAACAATGTATTCAGCGTCTGGAGGATATGTATGCTTCTGAAAACGCAGTTCGGCACTGACTCGGGTATGATTTATACCCGGAAGGTGTATCTGCATTACACCGACACTGACGGGCATTCACGCAGCAAGCTGATAAAAGGTTACTACTACCCGGGCGAAGTCCCGGTTGAGTCGTTTTCAGAGCGGGCACTTGCTCCTGGTATGCGCCAGCTGTTGAGTTGCCGCTGCGGCGCAATAAACTGGGTCGCAACTGGTGGTATCAACGAATACCAATGCGACTGCTGCGCAAAGGAAATAACCGTTTACTGACGGTCTGCACGGGGATACCGTTCGACCGGCATACCCATGACAATAAGAGCAGGTGCTAAATGACAAAAGAAGAATCACAATTTTATGCTGGTGCAATCTGGGCCGCATCGACCATTTACCGGATGCATTCTGACTCGGTGGTAGCGAAAGATTTTCTCCGTGAAATTAACGATCTGGATGTGGCAGCAAAATGTGGTGCTGAGTACGACGTTCTCCCATTACGCCTGTTTGTTTTGCGCGATTTACCATTGGGCCACGATGCGGATTATGAAGCCATCAGCTTCGGGCCGGTAGACCGTCACGGCAATATCATCTGCGATCACTCTCAGACTTCGGTCACCGATATCTCCGGCCAGCGAGCGTATGGGGTTTATGCCCGCCGTGCGGGTGAGTCGAATCTGACGCTCATCGACAATCTTGATGATGAAGAAGAAGCCGAACCACTGGCGAAGGTGCTGGCTGAACAGCTCCAGCAAATCAAAGAAGGTCGCTACGATATTTAAGCGTTAGACCACGTACTGCTGGTGGCAATACACTGGCGATTAAGGGGGTTAAGTGACTTAAATGATCCACTGACCTGTCTGTGTAAAGCCTGTTTATCCCAAAGCCGTCTGGTTCACCAGGCGGTTTTTTTATGCCCGGAATAGCAAGCACAACACAAAACGAAACCGATATTATCTTTCTGAAAATACAGGGCTTTTTATGCCCTGGTTTTCTTCGTCACCTGAGTCACTCACCAGATACTGGATACAGAAGCCACAACATGTAACCCGTTATCAGGAGCGACCCATGAAAGCACAAGCTGTTCGTAATCACTCTTTTGGCTCACTGAAGCTCAGCGCAAGCAATGCGGCAGCAGCCGCGCTGGCGCACCCGGTAACCCATTTCTTCATGCTGTTCGCCATCGTGATGTACCTGGTCTATGGCGGTGTAGTACTCGGCATTAAGCCGTAGCATTCCCTGTGGCCGGTCGCCCAACCGGCTTTGCCTCCAACCCTTCTGGAGGTAGTTGTTAACTTCCCCGGTAAACCGGGGATTTTTTTACCCGTAGTTCCAGCGTTCGCCACTGGAGCTAAAACCCACCAGAGCGAATTCCGTAACATAAGCGCTTCTTCTACGTCCGATCAGTACCTTACCCTATGAGCAACCCGTCACACTCTGCTAGCCTTCCTCCCGGAATGAACGACACTCTGATGTCCCTATATATCGAACCGGATATGCCTGGTATCGATGATCTCGTTATAACAATTATTCGGCTTCGGCGTGAGGGCTGGACAGCATCTGAACTGACTTTCCGTATACTTTCGTCAGTTGCATATCAGGTGATTCCTCCAGAGGCGTTTACCGACCCTAAGCATCACCTCCTGAAAGAGTATGTCAGTTTGTCCCGTGAGTTCGGCCTAGTAAGCGGGGCAAGACATAATGCTCACCTCCGTGGTGTCATTCGCAGAGGGATAATGTCGGGAATAGATAGAGCAGAGGTAATACGCCGCGTTCTTTTCTCCCCGCACTATTCAGAACATGAGGAAGATAACCAATCTGATTCGTTCCCTCGTTCGTCGTAACAACCGGGTGGCATTAACGCTTTTTCCCCGAATGTTCCGGTACAAAGCCTTTGGCGTGGTTGAAACAGGATCTGGTTATCCGCGACGGCCTGAACATCAGGAATCCAAAGTTTGTCTACTGGCAGGATATCTCAGAGTCCAGGAAGAAATTCGTGCTTCTCAGGCCCGTCTGGCTTTACTAAATACTGAAATCGAAAAGGAGAATGCTCAGGAGTACGCACGTAACAAAATTCCGGCATCACGGTTGGCTCACTTCAGGCTCTGGTTCACTCGCCGATTTGGTAATGACACATCCCGTTTGATTGAGTCCGTGGACACCTACTGCGAGGAGCAGAATCCAGTAATGGATGAGCAACCGGCTGTATTGCCATTACCACGCGGTCACCTCCCCCATGCAGATATCCGTATGCGCTCCCCGAGCTTCCGCCGAGAGGTTAGCGTTCGCGATGTGCATGTCCAGTCTCAGTTCCGTGAGTTGGTGGATAAGAATTTCGGAAGCCTGTGCGCGGTATCGGGCAAACACCTCAACGGTGTGCTGGAGGCAGCACATATTGAACCAACATCCGTAGCAGGCTGCTATAACGCCAGTAACGGCATTTTGCTATCACCAACATTCCACAGGCTGTTTGACACAAACATGATGGGTATTGATCCTGATACACTACAGATTCACTTCGCCAGCGGTATAGAGTTCCCTGAGTATGAAGGGGTCTGTATAAAACCGTTGTTCTACAATCTGGATAAAAACAGGCTCGGGGCAAGATGGCTTGAATTTAAAGTGAAATCACCTGCGGAGTAAGCCCTCTCCCCTCTTCCATCTCCCTGCCCTATCCAATCTATTTATTGGAAAGGCATAGCAGCATGGAGATAAGTAGCACACAAGTAACTCACCGATAATTCACATAAAAACCATATCAAAACAAATCAATCAGTTTATCGCATTTCCTAGCGCACTTTTAATTCACATTTTATGGACTTTTAATCCAATCCTCTCCTGTTCACTTTGAATTTAAGTGATATCAGTGAATGATAAGGTACGAATAATTCACTAAATAACAACTATGTAAATTCAACAGCATAAAAACCAGAGCGCTATCTTCGGACTGGTTCCAGTAATTGATGGTTTGAGTCCGGCCCGCATGTCATACTGATTTATATCTTTCGTGTAGCCCTGCGGTAGGCACGATTTCATCCCAATACATCCAGTGGCATGTGACTATATGATCGACCAAGCAGAGTTAATGAAGAGTGTTTTAGCGGTTCTGCAAGCCAGAAACGTGTCATTATCAGAGAGCCCTACGCGAATTCTGATGATGCTTCCAACACGGTTACGCGTGAATGTCACTGTAATCGATGCTCAAAATGAACCGTTAACCGCGACACTGATGCTGGATCAGGAAGGTCAAGTGACCTGTAAGCTGGCAACAGACCCCGCTGATACCGTCGTTGATATCAGTCGATATAGAGTATGATTTAAATCTTCGCGTTCCAGCCAGCCGTTCCCAGCTTCGTTGTAGAATATTGCAATAAGCCAATCCCCAGCCAGCCCTGTAATGTAACCGAAGAAAATCGTGCGCAATGCGCACGTAAAAATGTCTGCCCGCCACGCGGGCAATCGCCGTCCAAAAGCTTCGCTCTCAAGCGAAGCAGGCACGACATGTAAATTCGAATAGAGCCCTCACGGGGCGATTAGGCGAATTCGCGGCCCGCTAGGGCAAAGTCTCAAAGCGTATGGGGGTTAACACCCCCAAAACGCTGTGGAGACTGTTGTGGCTTTTCGGAACTACGATCCCGAAGTACTGACTAAGGGTTGCGGCTGCCACCAGCCCGGCTATCAGGCGACCCAACAATTATTTCTCCGTATCACTTCGTCACCTGCTCAAGGTGATTGAAAATAGAATCACAATTAGAAAGCGGGGAACACACAATGAACACTCAGACAAGAATCAAATTGAAAGGCCTCAAAATCTATACTGGCATGAGCCAGGAAACAGTCTGCTTTAACGCTACTGTCCTCTTCGACGGGCTGAGCATAGGTACAGCTGATAATGATGGGCATGGTGGCGAAACTCGCGTACTGTTCGAACCAGGAAAAAAAGAGCTGTTCCGCCAGGCCGAATCATATGCGAAGGGTCTTCTGCCAATCTGCCTTGGCGAACACAATGGCAAGCCATTTCTCATAGACTCAAACCTGATTGAAGTAATCGACCAGCTTGTCAGTGACGAGGAGCGTAACCGGAAAACTAAATCAAGTTTCAAGAAGGTTTACCGCAAGAAAATCTGCGTCTTACGCGAAGGTAGACTTTGGACAGTGGGCTACAAAAGCCAGGCTCAATACGCTTCATACATCGCACAAATCAAAAAAGAACATGGCCCTGATATCGTTATCCTGGACGATTTGGAACATGATGAAGCTTTCGAGCTGTACAGTAAGCACTTATACGCCTGACCATCAAGCGTGGTAGAATTGGATAATTCTAGCGCAGAGGATCACTATGAAAGTTAAAGAGCTTATCGCCCAGCTTCAGCTACACGACCCTGATGCTGTTGTCGTAATTGCCGGATTTGAAACCCAGAGTACTGGACTGGTTGCCGAGGCCGATACTATTAAAGAATGCGTGACAGTTCCTGTCCAAGCGGACAGCATGACGGGTGACCGTTCGTTGGCAAAGGAGGGTTCACCTTCTGTCTGGTTGGGATGGGGGAATGATTACCGCACGGAGTTCTTCGTTAGTGCCATCAACGACCCGGACGAATTAGCCTAACTATATCGAATACCCAAGAGCCTCTACTTCAGAGGCTTTTTTATTTGATGGGTCTTACGGGAAACCTTGTCATTCATTTACCAATAGTTGCAGGGCGTATCCTCCAGCGCTAAGTCACTTAACCCCCTTAATCGCCAGCCAGCATCTCCGGGTTCTGCCCGACCCGTGGATTACTTAACACCCTTAATCGCCAGTCAGCCTCTCCGGGTTCTGCCCGTACCGTGGGTCACTTAACCCCCTTAATCGCCAGCCAGCCTCTCCGGTTTCTGCCCGTACAGTGGGTCACTTAACCCCCTTAATCGCCAGCCAGCCTCTCCGGTTTCTGCCCGTACAGTGGGTCACTTAACCCCCTTAATCGCCAGCCAGCATCTCCGGGTTCTGCCCGACCCGTGGGTTACTTAACCCCCTTAATCGCCAGTCAGTCTCTCCGGGTTCTGCCCGCCCCGTGGATTACTTAACCCCCTTAATCGCCAGAAGAGAAAGATGATGTGTCATTGAACTGCATTTCGAGATCGCAAAATGAAGAAAAAACAAAATAGAATGTTAGCGTCTCAATCTTATTGCCGTTACAATTATACGCATAGAGCGTCATTTTACGCATTATACGTAAAGTATACGCATATGCGTTTAAATTCATAATTCAGGTTTGAGGGTATGACGAGAATGAATCTAATAGATAAAATTGCCCTTGTCGGGCAACGCATGAAGTCCGAACAAATTTCATTGAAAGAATCGTTACTGGCTTCTTCCCGGGTATCTGTATCAGATGACAGTGTGGAGGGGGTAGATCGCCTTATCTATAACCACTGCCTGAATAAAAAAAATCTCTCCGACTTCTTTGGAAAATCTCGAGTTACCTTCAATAAAATTCTCGCTGATCTCGAAGAAAAAAGGCTGGTGGGTCAACCTATTTATCAGAACAAAAACCACCTTTATACCCGCTGGGATGTCCAGAATATTATGGATGCCCTGGGTTATCCGCGCTATAGAGATTACTACCAGAGCCGAACAATCATTGTTCAGAATCATAAAGGTGGGACAGGAAAAAGCACGACCTCAGTGGCTCTGGCTGTAGCAGCAGCACTTGATCTCCAGTTGAATGCCAGAGTTTTAGTAATTGAATGGGATCCGCAAGGCTCTATTGGTAGCGGTATGATTCAAAGCGTATCTGAAGACGACGTATTCCTGACTGCAATCGACGCAATCCTGGGCGTGTATGAAGAAGGTTCTGAATATAAAAAATACCTCGACATGGGTTACTCTGAGGCTGAAATCATTGAGAATATGCCGTTCTCAACCCATCTGCCAAATCTTGATGTAATTACTGCGTTCCCAACCGATGCGAGATTCAAAGATAAATACTGGCAGTGCAGTAAAGAAGAGCGCACTCAGTTGTTGCTACGATTCAAAGAAGTGATAATGCCAGTCCTGAAAGCTAAGTATGACCTTATTATCTTCGATACCCCTCCAGAAGACTCGCCAATTATCTGGGCCGCTGATGAGGCCGCTGACGGTATTCTTGTCGCAGTTTCTCCGCGAGAATACGACTATGCATCCACAACTGATTTTATGCTGACGATCAGTGAGCGATTCCGTCAGTCTCCCAATAAAGGTGAAAATATTAAATGGTTTAAAGTACTGGCCGTTAACGTCGATGATAAAAGCCCATACGAAAAAATAGTCCTCGATAAGTTAATTCGAACCGTTCAAGACCTGTTTATGGCAACCAATATCAAAAACTCTGAAGCATTCAAAGCAGCTGCGTCACGGGGTAGGTCGGTTCTCGATATTAAGAAATCTGAAGAGTTATGTTCACCAAAGCAGCTGGATATTGCCGAAGAATCCGTAATGTCCGTATATCAACAGTTTATTAATGAGATAAAGAGTTTTTCAGCGAAGGAAGGAGTTAACGCATGAGTGATGAACAGCATATCGGAAACGATAAATCGCGTTATCTAAATACGCCAAAGCGAACCGATGTAGGCCACCGTTCCGGGTTAGCTAACCTTAAGAGTCCCCCTCGCATTAAGAAACTCTTTACCCTTCATAACGGGCGAAAACTTGAAGCTGAGCACGTCACTGTAGCAGCTGAAAATGTCGCTACTGAGACCGCCGTTCACCCAATGAACCCGCGAAATCAGGAAGCGCTTACCACAAACGCAGTACGAGATATCCTGCAACAAATTGAGTCAAGGGGTGTTGATACTGAAGGTGTTGCCGTTAAACGTGATGGCGTGTACCTGCTTATTGAAGGTAGCCGCAGACGTTTTTGCTGTATTGCGGCTCAAAAAGATCTGCCTTTATGGGTGCTACCAGATGATCTATCAGCTGAGGACATCAAGGCGATTATTACCGCTGCACAAACATCACGCCGATTCTCATACCGAGAGGTTGGGCTTCAGTATCTGGAACTAATGCAGGAAAAAGGATTCACCAAAAATGAAGAGCTTGCCCTCTTTCTTGGCATAAGCCATGTGTCAGTCTTTAAACGTATTCAGGCGGCGCGTATTGACGGTTCGTTGATAGCTCTGTTCCCGGATTATGAAGGTATACCAAACTCCTTCTACAGCCGGTTGTCCAAACTTCAGAAATACGTAGAGAGCAACCTTTTCATTCTTGCAGATGTAGTTGATAGGGTGAAAGAAGAAATTGCTAATCTGGACATCAGTGACATCCCGGAAGCGCAGAAAATTGTCATGGCGCAGATCACAAAGGCGGTTGAATTACTCGATCAAAAGCCACCTGCAAAAAGTTGGGAAACCCGTGATCTGGCTAATTTTGCTAATAAGGACAAATACGCCCGTATCAGCAAAAATGCATCAGGCCGTAAAGTTCGCTTTGAATTTAACCGAATGAGTACCGAGCTCATGGCAGAAATTGAAGCATTTATTACGGATAAACTGAGTAGCGAAAAATAACAATTCGCCATTGCTTGATTATCGAAACTGCACCTCCTGGTGCAGTTTTTTTTTGGCCGCAAACCTATTCGTCAGGAGGAGACACCGGTTGATAATAGGAAAAAAACAGCTCATGAGGTGGCTATGCTTTCGGAAAAAATTGTAACCCTGTTTTCAAATGACGCATTAAAGCGTTTCACGATTCTTGAGGCTTACGCCGAGCTAAAACGTCAGGGTACTTTTAGCGTTTTCCTTTCGTTCATCGATCCTCGTACTGATTGTCTCGTAGAGGGTAACTTTCAATTCTACCCGAACCCCGTTAAGACCTACTCAAACATGGGAGTATGCTATCTCACTGAACATCTTGGGCTAACGTTAAAAATCCCAAGCTCTATGGAATGGTGGGCTACACATGAAAAGTCAACATTTCATAACCAAGACATCACCTATCTGAAGGAGGGTGAATACGTAAAGGCAACCATTAAACTGGAAATAGGCTCGCGGATCAGAGTTCCTAATGCGTTCGAAGTTGCCCCTTCCATGTGAACTTAAGGCATATCAAAGTAAATTACTGACGAGGACGGCTATGGCACTCACGATAAAAACAGAAACACTAAAAGCTACCACAAGCCCAACATTTGAGGCTTTACGTAATCGTTATAGCCACCGTAGTTCTGACGATGAGATTGCCGTCGATCCGCTATGTTTATCTCGGGATGATCTGAATGAACTTTTACAGGCATGTCGTGGTGATGGAGAGTCAAAAAATCGACGAGCTCTTGAATCGATCATCACTGCACTGGAAGGTGATTTCGATAAGCCTGTGAGCAGTTTTCCGGCATTCGGTCGTGTGTTACTACAGTATCTGAAGTCAAATCGAATTGATGGCTGGATATACCGACGCGGTCATGACGGCAACCTGTACCCCGGTCTTGTTACAGCAATAAAAGAAGTAAAATCAGAAAAAAACTCTGACCGTCCCCCATCACTATTGTTACAAATCAGCTGGTATGGGTTCGGCGAATATTCGCACTCCAAAAAGGTTTACGGAACCCAGCTTACCGCCCTGAATTTCGAGCCTAATGAGGTGGCGCGGCGCAGTGTCGCTAAGACACTGGCCGACCGTGATATCTACCATGAAACGCATGAGCTGAAACAAGAGTACCTGGAACAACTAACGCGGTTTAAGGAAGTGGTCGACGGGCAATTTGGCAATCAGTTTAAAGCAACCGGCAGGGCTGTCAGAATGGAATCGTATAGCTACAGCGACCGGAATCTGGAAATAGCAGGGCATAAACTGATACACGATTTGCCTGATAGTGAGTGCGATGCCTACGGTGCAGAAGTGGAGTCGCCTCTTTTTGAAGATGACCAGTTTGGCCTTTTACCCGAAATTCCTGTGCAGCGTTATTTTGATCTCTCGCTGCAAGACTTTATCTGGATACATGCCAATAACGTAGAACCATACAAGTATGATAAAGAACTGCCAAAAAAGATGGTTTTGCCGGAAGACCACCGTGATTTACTCGATATACTGACCACGGATATCAGCGCTTTCACCAGCGATATTGTTGAAGGGAAAAGCGCGGGTAACATCATCATGTGCGTGGGCTCACCCGGACTTGGGAAGACATTAACTGCTGAAGTGTATGCAGAGGTCATTGAACGGCCCCTGTACTCAATTCATGCTGGCGCACTGGGAACCAACGCCGATGACATTGAGAAAAATCTGCGGACGATTCTGACCCGGGCTAAACGCTGGAACTGTGTCCTGCTTCTGGACGAAGCCGATGTGTTTGTCATGCAGCGTGGAGCATCACTGACTCAAAATGCCATCGTTGCGGAGTTCCTCCGTACACTGGAGTATTTCGATGGGTTGATGTTCATGACAAGCAACCGGGGTAGTGACATCGATGAGGCTATCATACCAAGATGCGCTGCAATCATTCACTATGATGTGCCGGAGAAATCAGATGCCCAAAAGATCTGGAAGATTATGGGTGAGAACTTTGGCGTGAACATTCCTGATGAACTGGTCAGATCACTTGTAAACACTTACCCAGAACTTCCACCACGTGACATCAAGATGTTGCTACGGCTCACGTTGCGAATGAGCGTGAAAGAGCAGGGGAGTGGTAGCATCCCGACACTGGATATTGTGCGGAAATGCGCGATGTTTCGTGGGATAGAACGAAAGGGAAAAGAAAAAGCCCTGTGATAACGATGCCGGGTTCGCCCGGCATACAACCTGCTGGCCCAGCCCAAAGCAATCCGAGTTCTTCAGCAAAAGCAGCAGCGTGTCGGAAATAACTGTGTTATAACAATTCAGGTGATCATGATGAGAAGTTGATAACAATGTTTAAGCTAAGTCCCATAAGAAAAAAAACAAACAAGCTGCATAAACTCCTTAATAACGGCTATCGTTTCGTAATCATGCATGAAGATGAAATTATTGAACCCTTCCGCTACGAAATAGAAGCCAGACGAAAACTATTCTTTGGCAGAAAACTCCTTTCTATTTCCGACCTCATCGACTCAATAAACGATAGTGTAAAAACCCAAGCAAAACGCGCCCCTTAACTATTCGTCACCTGAATAACTCCAGCTATGATAAACATTATTATCAAGCTTAAAGGTGATACTTATGAAACCGTTTGGGATTTTCTATTCAGTAGAAGGCTGCACTTGTTCACTGTGCCGCTCGCGTGGCTATCGTAAAAACAATGCATACGATAGATCTCTTCGTGTAAGCAAACACCGCGCCCGTCAGCAGGCCAAGCGTGAAATCCGCTCCGCCGTATTCAGCATCGACAATTAAGAAAGGTTGATGATAAATAAGAAGAATAACGAGGATAACAAATGACTGATGAAAACCAAATAAAGGTGCTGTTTTGCATTCTGCGTCGTCGATTCGTGGATTATGTCCCTGAGTTTGAAAACTGTGTAGAAGAACGGGAAGTCATCAATGAAACGCCGAAGGGTTACCGTATGTCCGTCTCCTACGGCACATCAGTTTACCTGCACGCGGATTATGAGTTTTTCGAATCACGTCAGGCAGCGTATCAATGGTGCGCCCGCCGTGTGACCGCTAGCATTGAGAAGATGAAACAAAAAATGCAGGCGGCAGAAGCAACAAAAATAAAACTGATAGAAGCATCCGGGAACTGTGGCGAATAAGATGACACCACGTCAAATTATCCTCTCACATATTACAGCTGAGAAAGCACTCCCACGAGGAACGCTGATCTGGTTATTCTACGAGAATGCCGATGATTTAATCAGCCTGAATGAAGTGGGCGATAATCTTGAAAGGTGGCATCAACGAGTTGGGTCGCCTGAAGAAATTCAGGTGATACTGGATATGCCTGATGACGATTCAGAAGTCTGGCTATTCAGCCCAACAAAATTATTCTCCCCACGGGTAAAAACCCCCGTTCTGACAGCCAGAGATAGGGCAGTTGCTCGCTATGGCGTTTCTCGCGTTATGACGGCGGAGAAAGTTGTTTTTCTGTATTCAGGGTATCTTCTGCACCTCTATAGACAGGCATATGGTTTCACCGGCCCTGCGCCTGAAGTTCGGGTCAACTGGAGTGCCAAACATTCATGGGGCGGCAGGAGCTCAATCACTATTTCACCATCGTCCATTTATCCTGACAGTGATACACCGCGCTATCGCTACCATGAGTACGCACATATAGAGCAGCGTAAGGACATCGGAGCATTTTATTCAATCAATCAACTGGATCATATCAAAGGCGTAGTGGCACATGAGCTTGCGCACTTTTGCCAGCGCCACACTGGAAAAGATAATTTTAAATTTGGTTTTCCGGTACTCCCTGAAAAAGATTTCAGAACGGCTCATGGTGATGGGTGGCAGTTCTTGTATGCATTTTTCAGAACAGAATTAAATAAAAGAATTCAGCGATAACCCAAAAAAAGGCATAACCAATGTACCTTCTTTCCATTTTATTATTTACATTTGTTTATCTGTTATCCTTTAATTCTGTTATAGAGGAAAATAGAGACCGCTATTCCATACAGACTTTTGCAATAGTGATGATCACGATATTCCTGATATCAATGCCAGTAACAACAACTTTTGTGTCGTTGATGCTTGAAGAAAACCAGAGAGAGCATCGTGATTTGATTTCCTTCCTGCAAATCAATTCCGTTTGGTTCGCAGGAGCCGGGGGGCTGGTGGCTATCTTCTTGTCAGCCCTGACAATGGTTCGCCTGAAGCAAAAACGTATCCGTCACAAAACATCGAACCTTAACCTCATCGTTGTGGGCCTTTTCGCGGGCGTAGTCTCTTTTGCCAGCGCGTATAAGCATCTAGCTTTCTTCAGTGGGGATGATGCGGGAGTGTTTTTATATGAGGCTATACCAGCCATCGATGACATCGACTGTAACGCGCCAATACTCCTGGTGAAATGGGAACCTGACTCAAAGAAGCCAACTGCATGGCGATGCCCTACGGGCGTTGCATTCAATATCAATAGTCCTACTCCATTCCTACCTTGGGGTTCATATGAGGAAGGGGAGAGTTCAAAACTAAATGAAGTGATGACAATTTTGATGAAAAATGCGGTCAAAATCGAAAAACGTCGCCATCTTGATGTCATCATTACGAGCTAAGGCCTTGTAATCACTGGATTACAGGGCTTTTTTATGTACCCGAAAAAAAAGAGACATTTTGTCCCCAAATACGCTTCGTCACCTGTTTGGTGTGTGTTTAACTGGATTTACAGCAAGCAACGAACCTCGCGACACAATAACTAAAGCGGAGAAACACCATGAACACCGACGTTAAAGCTATCTTCGAACAAAGCCGTACCCTGGAAAATCTGGAAGGCGCTGCGGTACTGATGCGCAGCTTAGACAAAGCGCCATCATCACTCCGAGCACTGAGCGATTTCGTAACCAAAGCGCGTAAAAGCGGCAATACGGAACAGTTCGAAGAAGCCGATATCGGGCGTAACAACGTCTTTGCGGTGAGCCCGTACTGGTTGTTTGTGGAAGAGGGACTGAACCTCCGCGACGTAAATTATGACCGTGCGGTAATGTTCAAACACGCTTATCTGGAACGTCCTCAGTCAGTGCCTGTCATCCGCGTTAAACCAGTAGTAGTGGAAGGCGTAACCCGCCTGAAAATCATTGATGGCCACCACCGTTTTGCTGGCCTGATGATGGCGATTGCTGAGGGCGCGAGCTTCCAGAAAATCACCGTCGAGGAATTTGAAGGCGGCAAGGACGAAGAAGTCTACAACATGATCGAGAGCGCCAACTCCCTTCAGTTGAAGATGGTGGAACGCGCTGAAGGCTTCAAGCGCCTGATTGGCTGGGGTCACACCATTGAGTCGATTGCTCAGCGTCTGGGTGTCTCTCTGGTCACCGTTCGCCGCAGTATCGTGCTGGCAAACGCTGACTTCAGCATCAAGATGCTGGTGAAAGAAGATAAGGTATCTGGTGACGTTGCCGTTGACGTTATTAACGAATGTCAGGGTACTGACCGCGACCCGTATGAAGTCCTGATGGAATCCCTGAAAAAGGCAGAAGGAGCTGGGAAAACCCGCGTCACTGCCAAATTCGTGAGTTCCAAGAAAAAGACTGGCCTGAAACCGAAAGTTATCCGTAAAACCTTCGACAGCCTGTTGCCAACCCTGAGCCAGCTGCGCGACCAGATCCCGCCGCAGCCGGAAGGTGAGCATGAAAATCAGATCGAAATTACGGAAACCGTGCCGGAAGAAGTCGTCTTACGCCTGACTCCTGAAATGGCCCGTACTCTGATGGCTACCCTGGCTGAACTGGAATCAGCAAAACAGGCAGAAGATGCTGAAGCTAATGGTGACAACGACGGTGATAGTGCTGAAAACAACGGCGGTGCTGACGATGCGACTGATGCCGATACCGATGGCGCTAACCAGCAGAATGGTGAAACTGAAGAGACTCAGCTGCACCCGGTGTACTAACCTCCCAGCAGGTCTTTAACAGACCTGCATAAAATTCCTTTTCATTCTGATGGGCCGGATAAACCGGCTCATATTTTTGCACATATAAATGGCCGCATTTTGCTGTCTTAAATTTTTCGATGATAGACAGGAGCGCATTAAAATATCAGGGTTATAGACTTTTTTGGATAGCAATGGGGGTCGCGTTGAATATTCAGACTAATTATATCGAGCTGCAAAATTGGCTCGAAAAGGCAAAAAGTATTTATTCCTCCGCAGGATGCCCGCACGAAAGAGTTGATGATGGCATTTTAAAAATTGCAATGCAGGTAGCGGCTATTAGAAAAACAAAACCAGATATGCTGCATGTATTCCTTCAGGAGTTAATTACTGAGTTCAAGGGTTATAAACTCATTCAGTGCCGATTCAATAAATCCAATTATGAGCATTTTGTTATGACCCCGGAAATTCAGATTCTGATCGGTGGTCTTATGGATAAAGCGTCAGAGGGAATAATGCTGGCTTCTATCTGCCACATGCTACAGGTAGATACGTTATCCGAACTTCTAAGCCTAATCCCAACGGGAATGCCAGACACCGATGTACTGGATGCGCTATGGCGTGATCAGAAGACGCCCGCAGGACTGAACCTGCTTGATGACTTCGTACTTCTGGATACCGTTGCGCTGGCTAATAAGCGGGGGATTGCTGCATGAATGTATCGGCGTTGATTAGTAGCCTCTATGTGACCGTTATCGCCGGGCAGGAGCTGGAAGCAAAAGCTCTGGAGCATCACGAACGCCGTACAGCTGGTCGATTTTGCCGAAAAACACTTTCTGTCCACGCGGTGAAGCGCAAGCCCGGGGTGGAATTTCTGGCGCGGCTGAAAGTCAATTACGCCCGCGCCAACCTGACAAACTGCGACCCCGGTACAGTAGCCGAGCTGAGGCTGGTGGGCCGCTCTGATGAAGCGAATGAGCTCTCTGAAGCAATTCTAAAGGCAATAGCATCCAGTTACCCGGAGTTGGTATCGGAATGCGCACGACAATTACAAAAACAAAAGCTATTCCAGAACCTCTGAGGCCACTTATGACTATGGTGGACATCTCGTTTACCGAAACAGGTGAGACAAAGCAAACAGCTGAATACAGCTTAAAAACCCCTCCGCAATCGATAGAAGCGGAACAGTCCGTGCTGGGCGGGTTAATGCTTGAAAACCAGAGATGGGATGATGTGGCAGAAATCGTTAGTGAGCAGGATTTTAGTTCTCGACCGCATCGCTCAATTTTCTCTGCAATGAGATCGCTCGTTGCGAATCAATTCCCGATTGATTTGATAACCCTCGCTGAGCACATCGAAAACGAGGGAGAAGGTAAGCTGGATAGTCTCGGCGGTTTCGCCTATCTGGCAGAACTGTCAAAAAATACGCCCAGTGCGGCAAATATAATTGCCTACGCGCAGATCGTCAGGGAACGTGCCGTAATCAGGGAAATGATAAAAGTTGCCAACGAAATAACCGAGGCCGGTTACAACCCGGAAGGTAGGACAAGTGACGAATTGCTTGATCTTGCAGAAAGCCGGATTTTCCAGATTGCAGAGCAAAGGGGAAATAAAAGCGGTGGGCCGGAAAATATCAGCAGCATTCTGGACAGAACCGTTACCAAGATTGAAGCCTTGTTCCAGCGTCCCCATGACGGGGTCACTGGAGTTGATACCGGCTACGTGGACGTGAACAAGAAGACAGCCGGTCTACAGCCCTCGGATTTGATTATTATCGCTGCCAGACCCTCAATGGGGAAAACTACGTTTGCAATGAACATCTGCGAGAATGTATCGCTGACAAACGATAAGCCCGTCATGATTTTCAGCCTGGAAATGCCTACGGAACAGCTCATGATGCGCTCACTGGCATCGCTATCACGCGTCAACCAGACCAGCATCCGAACCGGACAGCTCGATGACGAGGACTGGGCCCGGTTATCCGGCACAATGGGACTGCTGCTGGAAAAAAAGAACATTTACATTGATGACAGCTCTGGCCTAACACCTATGGACGTTCGCTCCCGGGCGCGTCGATTGTCCCGCGAACACGGTGGGCTTAGCCTCATTATGATCGACTACCTTCAGTTGATGCGTGTACCGTCGTTATCTGACAACAGAACTCTGGAAATTGCTGAAATCTCCCGATCTCTGAAAGCACTGGCAAAAGAGCTGAATGTACCGGTAATCGCTTTATCGCAACTAAACCGCTCGCTTGAACAACGTGCCGATAAACGTCCGGTAAACTCAGATTTGCGAGAGTCAGGCTCCATTGAGCAGGATGCTGACCTGATCATGTTTATTTACCGTGATGAGGTCTATCACGAAAATAGCGATATGAAAGGTATAGCCGAAATTATCATAGGTAAACAGCGCAACGGGCCTATAGGGACAGTACGTCTCACATTTAATGGTCAATGGTCTCGATTTGATAATTATGGTGGCCCTGAGTATCATGATGACGACTGACCATAAAAGCTACTGACCTTATCCTGATATTTAATTAAAGGTTTTCGACTGTTTAATTTCGCCAGCTGATTGGCCCGATAGATAATGGTTCTACGGACAGCAATCTTTTATATAGGTGTAAAATGAAAACGATACTCTCAGCTTTATTATTCGTTGTTTCATGGAATGCACTGGCACAGGATGAGGGAAATAGTGGTGATAAAAAGCAACAGGCAACGGCAACTATTCAAATTTCGATTACAATTTTACCCGAACCGGTAAAACCAAAGATCACCAAAGAACAGGTGAGTGATACGCTAACCGTCATTTCTTATGAATGGTAGCATCCAGACAACCAACGGTTAAGCCTGCTCCAGCAAAGAAAAGTATCTTTCTGAACATCACTTCGTCACCCGAATGCCTCGTGATTTAATAAGTAAACAAACCGGACAATATTCACGAGGTGTTTTATGACAAATGAAACTCAGAACAACGCATCCGCACCTGAAGAGTTAATCACGCGTATATCGCAGGTCATTAAACGCAAGGATGGATCTGAAGTGAAAATTACTGCTCAGGCTGCGTTCGGTGCAGGGTTAACTCGCTCTATCGATGTATATGTTCTTCGTCGGGATAATGCTGATTCAAACTGGCAAGGTTGCAGTAATCGACCAAAAGCAGGATGGCGGAATATGTCTGTAGATGAATATATCCGTGAAGGGCGCTCTGAAATGCTTAAGGCAGTTACGCCGGGAGAAATTCTAAAGCTCACAAATGCCATTGGCAAACCAATGAGTTGTCTTGATCAATTATTTCCATCCCCGATTACTAAATAAATCATTAAATAATACCGCTGGCCTTATTCGTCAGCTGGTACGCCCGTGTTTAAATAAATATACAAAACGAATAAATAAACAGGTGAACCATGCAACAGGTAATCGACTTTGGCACATCAGAACCGACCCTTGCCCCAATCCTTACCGGGGATAAATGGGATACGGTTTGGCAAACACTGGCTAATGACGAAGACCTGAATTATGTCGATGCCAGCACTGGCACGAGCATGGCCAATCTTATCACCACCGGCACAAACGCCATTTATAAAGCGCTTACTGACGGCTGGACTATGAGCCTGGCGTATTCATCAGGAAAGGACTCTGAGTGCGTTCTGCACCTCTTCCTGATGGCGCTGGTAAGGGCTACCCGCAATGGCACAAACATCAGCCAGCATCACTATGTGATCCACACCGACACGGGCATCGAGAATCCAGCCGTCCGCTGGCTGGCAGACACAAAACTCGCCGAACTTGAGGCATTCGTTGAAAAGCACCAGTTACCGCTGAGCATTGTAATTGGTAAGCCTGGACTGACATCTGGGTGGACTGGCCGCATCCTTTCAGGGCGAGGATTGCCAACATTTTCAAATAGTTCCGCCAGACAGTGCTCGATCGACTTGAAGGTCGATCCTGCACGTCGGGCCCGTGCCGAGTACATGCGAGGACTGCCTAAAGCCGTTCGTCAGCGCGTTTGTCTGCTGCTGGGTTCCCGTGATGCAGAGAGCACAACCCGTGCCATGAACATCGAAAAAAAAGGCGGGAGCGCTGAAGACGTTAAACAGACAAAAGAGGGCGGTGAGCTCTATCCGATCCGTCACTGGCATCAGGGGAACGTATGGGAATTCCTGCTATCGTCCGGGGATGAGGCTCGTTTTGCGTTACCCAGTTACCTGCCTAACAATAATGAAACTGCTGAGCTCTACAAAGAGGCTACGGGCGAATGTGTCTGGACGGGTTCTGAAAAAGCAAAAAGCGCCTGTGGTTCACGATTTGGCTGTTACCTTACTCTTGTTTTTATGTATTTAGAGTTAAACTCTACTTTTCTATTTTTAGAATTCAAGCTATTCATCGTAATTGAGAGATATCCTTTTAATGTTCAGCAAGCCTGTTAAAAGCACTTTATCTGAACCGCGTTTTGCCTAAATCCTGCTCAATATATACTCTCCCTGAGTTCTGAAATCCTCAAATTCCCCAATCTTAAAGCATTGATACATAGATGATGTCAGATAATGCGCAATCATCTCACCGCCAATATGGATCCGTTCCGGGTGTGGGTATGTCGCCTGTATAGCCCTTTGTTCATTCATCATTACAGGAATTGTCTGCAACAAATCCCCATCCAAGATTTGGCACTCAGGTTTTACTCCTGTTCCGTATTGTAATTGCTCTGATTCGAAATCATGGACTGAGCGATAGGCGAACGAAACGATATTTCCTGTTTCCTCGCAAATTGCGAACTGATAAACACTGGTTGTCACCGTTGAAGAAGAGGGAATTGCATGGTCATGCTTGTATTGTTTCCACAGCCTCCTTAGACAGGCCGTAAGCGTGCAGTGAGAACCGTATTGACGAAGTGAAGCTGGTCAGGCAGGCAGAGTAACCCGCCACGGGAGCAGAGCACCCACCCGGTTCACAGGCCAGTCGGCGATGACATCAAGTACATAATGCAGATAGCGTTCCGGATCCACGCCGTTTAATTTGCACGTCCCGATAAGACTGTACAGTGACGCACCGCGCTCACCACCATGATCCGAGCCGAAGAACAGCCAGTTTTTTCTCCCCAGACTGACCCGTCGTAGGGCGTTTTCGGCAATGTTATTATCCACCTCCACCCAGCCATCTTCTGCATAGCGGATCAGCGCCGGCCACTGGTTCAGCGCATACCCGAACGCCTTCGCCAGTTCTGAGTGCCTTGAGAGGGTTTTCTGTTTCTCCCGCAGCCACCCCTCCAGTGACGCCAGCAGCGGCAGCACTTTTTGGTGCCGGACTGCCTGCCGTTCCTCTGCTCTTTTACCTCTGATCTCCGACTCGATGGCATACAGCTCGCCGATCCGTTTCAGCGCCTCCTCCGTCAGGACTGACGGGGTACGGACGTGAACATCGTGGATTTTTCGGCGGGCATGGGCCCAGCACGCGGCTTCCTTTATATGGCCGTCGCGGTAGAGCTCGTTGAACCCGGCGTAGGCATCAGCCTGCAGTACGCCACTGAAGCCTGCAAGATGGGTCTGAGGGTGGATACCTTTTCTGTCCGGGCTGTAAGCGAACCACACTGCGGGGGCCAGCGCTGATCCGGCGTTGCGGTCGTCTCGAACGTACGTCCATAAGCGCCCGGTCTTCGTCTTCTTATTGCCCGGCAACAGCACCGGGACAGGCGTATCGTCAGCATGGAGTTTGCCGTCGGTCAGGACATAGTGCTGAAGGGCTTCATCCAGCGGTGCCAGCAGACGACAACACGCATCCACCCAGCCCGACAGTACAGAACGACTCAACACTACACCCTGGCGGGCATAGATCTCCGACTGGCGATACAGCGGTGTGTGCTCTGCATACTTTGAGGTCAGCACTCGGGCCAGCAGCCCCGGTCCGGCGATCCCCCGTTCGATGGGGCGCGAAGGAGCCGGGGCCTGAACGATGCGATCGCACCGACGGCAGGCATGCTTTTCACGGACTGTCCGGATAACCCGGAAGGCGCTGCGCATCAGCTCCAGCTGTTCGGCGGCATCCTCACCCAGGTAACTCAGCGAACCACCGCACTCCGGGCAACACGGCTCAGTCGGCAGCAGCCGCTTCTCATCCCGTGGGAGTGACTCAGGGAACGGTTTGCGGGTGCGGGTCTGACGCAGCGGGCGCTGCACTGCCGGGTCATCCACCCGGCCGGTCAGCGTATCGCTTTCCTGCTGCAGCAGGTTCAGGTCAGCTTCCATTTGCGCGATACGGCGGGATACCTTTTCGGAACGACTGCCGAAGTTCATCCGGCGCAGCTTATCCAGTTGCGCCTGCAGATGGTCTATTTCGCGTTCCCGGTTGCTCAGCTTTTCCTGCAGGGCGTGGATCAACGCTTCCTGTTCGGCCAGGCGCTGTTTCAGCAGAAGGATGTCGTCAGAAGAGGTATCGTTCATAAGCCTGTATTTTACCAGGCTTATTCTGCGACAACCAGGATAAAGAGCGCTACAACATGGTCAGGGATGTCAGTAACCGCTTTGGCTGTCGCCAGTCGATACCTTCCATCAGCATCGCCAGTTGCGCCGGCGTCAGGAACACTTTGCCATCGCGGGCTGAGGGCCAGGCGAAGCGACCACGTTCCAGTCGCTTTGTCAGCAGGCACAGACCATCGCCGGTGGACCAGAGCAGTTTTACCTGACTGCCGCTGCGTCCCCGGAAGATGAAGACGTGGCCGGACATCGGGTCATCTTTCAGCGCGGTCTGCACCTTTGCGGCGAGGCCATTGAAGCCGTTGCGCATATCGGTGATACCGGCAACCAGCCAGATTTTTGTGCCTGCGGGAAGATTTATCATACCGGCCCCCGCATCAGTTCGCGCAGGACAGTGCTCATGAGTTCAGCAGAGGGATGAGTCAGTGTTATTTCTCCTCCCCGACATTTTATGTGGCAGGTAGCGGGAGGAGAGCAGGATGGTAGTTCGAAGGTTGGGAGAGAAGAGCCCGCCTGAAGCTGCACGGGTATCAGGGCAGGAAGCGACGATGAGTTTTTTCGGGGCCGACAGACCCGCCCTTCACGCTGCCAGAGCCTTATCCATTTAAAGAGCAGGTTATCATTGACGTCATGTTTCCGGGCCAGTGCGGCAATACTGCCTTCTTCTTCAAGAGCCAGCCTGACCAGTTCCATTTTGAATTCAGGGGAATAGTGTTTCCGGGGAAGTCTTTCTTTAGCGCGCATGAGGTGTCCACCTGCAAAATAAGTGGGTGCTTAAGTTACAGGATCCTGGATTCGGGACCAGACGGTACTCAGACGACGCTTACAAGCAAAAACCGGGAAAGAATGTATGACTTTTGACAGGGTGCAATAAAATATCCTGTCAGGGCGTTATTATTCATACTTTCAGCTGCCAGGTGATGCTGCCAACTTACTGATTTAGTGTATGATGGTGTTTTTGAGGTGCTCCAGTGGCTTCTGTTTCTATCAGCTGTCCCTCCTGTTCAGCTACTGACGGGGTGGTGCGTAAC
>NZ_VDAY01000025.1:0-56843 GCF_019584005.1 Citrobacter sp. EC_71 | reverse complement strand
CGTCAAGCCAGGTCGAAAGCATAAAAAAGCCCCATCAGAGAATTGATGAGGCTATTGTCGTCTACCCGCCGGATCGTTCAACCGATCATTTTGCTTAACCGATCGGTGTTACGCTTCGGCGGGGTTTTTGCTTTCTGAGTAGGTTGTCATGCCTGATGGCGCTGCGCTTATCAGGCCTACTGGGTGTATGGAACGGGTTTTGTAGGCTGGATAAGGTGGTTACGCCGCCATCCGGCAAATGTTTTCCTGATGGCGTTGCGATTGATTCACCACAAATCTGACGTTTATTTCCCACTCATCTAACCTTTATTTCGTTCTTATTAATGTTCCTGACTTCTTTTATAAGAGGAAATGTCTCTCGGGATATTTCTTGTTTTGTGATGAGCAGCACAAAACGCTATGCGATACGTTTTTATCGAGAATAATAACGCGCAATCGATCGCCATCACAAAATTAGTTGCTGACAAAGCGCGCAAAATCAGTGTTAATATAATGTTGCATATGATGATGGTTTGTTTTCATTGGTTTAAATATTGATAAATGCAATGTTTTTTTACAAACAAACAAGGCAAAAAAATGTGATGCATGGCGTTATTTAAACACCATAAACGATAAAATATAATTATATTTGATAAATTACTTATTAAATTTAAACGCATTTTTTACCGGTAATTACTCTGTAATTGATTGAAATATAGCCTTTCATGGTTCGAAGAAATAACAGAGAAAATGATGTTGTTATAGCCATAAAAAATCGTTATCCCCCCCATCTTTTTTTGATTAAAGTCAGGGTTAAGTGAGATTGATATTTCATATCTATATGATTAATAAGCAATTATCAATTTAATAATAATCTTACAAAATGTAAGGGAAGGGGATTTGTGAGTGGTCGCACATATCCTCGTTTGCTTAATTTGGTACACTTCCTGCCGTCAACAAAGTTATTAGAGCAGGACGATATGAATACTATTTCTCTCCCTAAAACACAGCACTTAGTGGTCTTTCAGGAAGTCATTAGAAGTGGTTCTATCGGTTCGGCTGCAAAAGAATTAGGTTTAACTCAACCAGCGGTCAGCAAAATCATTAATGATGTTGAGGCTTATTTTGGTATTGAGTTAGTGGTGCGTAAAAATACCGGCGTTACCTTGACTCAGGCAGGCCAGGTGATGCTCTCATGGTCTGAATCCATTACTCGTGAAATGAAAAACATGGTTGATGAGATGAACAGCATGACGAGTAACGCGGTGGTTGATGTGTCGTTTGGCTTTCCTTCACTGATCGCCTTCACCATCATGTCCGGCATGATTAAAAAATTTAAAGAGGTGTTTCCGAAGGCGCAGGTTTCCATGTATGAAGCGCAACTCTCCTCGTTCTTACCCGCGCTTCGTGATGGGCGCCTGGACTTCGCTATCGGTACGCTGAGTGATGAGATGAAACTACAGGATCTCCATGTTGAGCCGCTCTTTGAGTCAGACTTCATCCTGGTCGCCAGCAAGTCCCGAACATGCACCGGCATCACCTCGCTGAGCGCGTTGAAAAACGAACAGTGGGTGTTGCCACAAACGAATATGGGATACTACCGCGAACTTCTAACTACGTTACAAAATAATGGCATCAGCAGTGAAAACATCGTTAATACTGACTCCGTCGTCACCATTTATAATCTTGTTCTCAATGCTGATTTCTTAACTGTAATTCCCTGTGATATGACCACACCGTTTGGCTCAAACCAGTTTATTACTATCCCGGTACAAGAGACGTTACCCGTCGCGCGTTATGCCGCCGTGTGGTCGAAAAATTATCGAATTAAAAAAGCAGCATCTATTTTGGTGGAATTAGCCAAAGAATATTCATCATATAATTGTCGAAGACGAAGGCAATTAATTGAAGTTGATTAAAGATTGAATTTGTTTTAACACGGACTCAACGCCATCTGTCTATATATGACAATGGTTACGGCTATCTATTTAATTTAATACCCAGGTAAGAGGTTCTAATGCACATTACATACGATCTCCCAGTTGCAATTGAAGATATCCTCGAAGCGAAAAAAAGACTGGCGGGGAAAATATATAAAACGGGAATGCCTCGCTCTAACTATTTTAGTGAACGTTGCAAAGGGGAAATTTTCCTCAAGTTTGAAAACATGCAGCGTACCGGTTCATTTAAAATCCGCGGCGCTTTTAACAAGCTCAGTTCATTAACCGAAGCGGAAAGATGTAAAGGCGTGGTGGCTTGCTCTGCAGGGAACCATGCGCAAGGGGTTTCTCTCTCCTGCGCCATGCTCGGAATTGACGGCAAAGTGGTGATGCCGAAAGGCGCGCCGAAGTCTAAAGTGGCGGCAACCTGCGATTATTCCGCGGAAGTTGTGCTGCACGGTGATAACTTCAACGACACTATCGCGAAGGTTAGCGAGATTGTGGAAACGGAAGGCCGTATCTTTATTCCGCCCTATGATGACCCAAAAGTGATTGCCGGTCAGGGCACTATTGGTCTGGAAATTCTGGAAGATCTGTACGATGTCGATAACGTGATTGTGCCAATTGGCGGCGGCGGACTGATTGCAGGTATTGCAGTGGCAATTAAATCTATTAACCCGACCATTAAAATTATTGGTGTACAGTCTGAAAATGTTCACGGCATGGAGGCTTCTTTCCGCGCTGGAGAAATAACCACGCACCGAACGACCGGCACCCTGGCGGATGGTTGTGACGTCTCTCGCCCGGGTACTTTAACGTATGAAATCGTTCGTGAGTTGGTGGATGACATTGTCCTGGTCAGCGAAGATGAAATTCGCAAAAGCATGGTGGCATTAATTCAGCGAAATAAAGTTGTAACTGAAGGTGCCGGTGCGCTGGCATGCGCAGCATTATTAAGCGGGAAATTAGATAGCTATATCCAGAACAGAAAAACAGTCAGCATTATTTCTGGCGGTAATATCGATCTTTCTCGTGTATCTCAAATTACTGGTTTAGTTGACGCTTAATATACTTCGTTGAGGATAGGATATGAGTACTACTGATAGCATTGTATCCAGCCAGACAAAACAGTCGTCCTGGCGCAAATCGGACACCACCTGGACACTGGGTTTATTTGGTACAGCCATCGGCGCAGGGGTGCTGTTCTTCCCTATCCGCGCAGGTTTTGGCGGACTGATCCCCATTCTGATCATGCTGGTGTTAGCATACCCCATCGCTTTCTATTGCCACCGTGCGCTGGCACGCCTGTGTCTTTCCGGTTCTAACCCTTCCGGTAACATCACAGAAACGGTTGAAGAGCACTTTGGTAAAACGGGCGGCGTGGTAATCACGTTCCTCTACTTCTTTGCGATTTGTCCGCTGCTGTGGATTTATGGCGTCACCATTACCAACACCTTTATGACCTTCTGGGAAAACCAGCTGCAGATGCCCGCGCTAAACCGTGGCTTCGTGGCGCTGTTCCTGTTGCTGCTGATGGCATTCGTCATCTGGTTTGGTAAAGATCTGATGGTTAAAGTGATGAGCTACCTGGTATGGCCGTTCATTGCCAGCCTGGTGCTTATCTCTCTGTCACTGATTCCTTACTGGAACTCTGCGGTTATCGATCAGGTTGATATCAGCAATATCGCCCTGACTGGCCATGACGGCATCCTGGTTACCGTATGGCTGGGTATTTCCATCATGGTGTTCTCTTTCAACTTCTCGCCAATCGTTTCTTCCTTCGTCGTCTCTAAACGCGAAGAGTATGAGAAAGATTACGGTCGCGAATTCACCGAGCAGAAATGTTCTAAAATCATCTCCCGCGCCAGTATGCTGATGGTTGCGGTAGTAATGTTCTTCGCCTTTAGCTGCCTGTTCACGCTCTCTCCGGCAAACATGGCGGATGCGAAAGCGCAAAACATTCCAGTGCTGTCTTACCTGGCGAACCACTTCGCTTCACTGTCCGGTACGAAGTCTACCTTCGCCACCATTCTGGAATACGGTGCTTCAATCATCGCCCTGGTTGCTATCTTCAAATCTTTCTTCGGCCACTATCTGGGGACGTTGGAAGGTCTGAACGGTCTGGTGCTGAAGTTTGGTTACAAAGGCGATAAAACCAAAGTTTCCATGGGCAAGCTCAACACCATCAGCATGATCTTCATCATGGGTTCCACCTGGGTTGTGGCATACGCCAACCCGAACATCCTGGACCTGATCGAAGCAATGGGCGCGCCGATTATTGCCTCTCTGCTCTGCCTGCTGCCGATGTATGCCATCCGTAAAGCGCCATCACTGGCGAAATACCGTGGCCGTCTGGATAACGTGTTTGTTACCGTGATTGGTCTGCTGACCATCCTGAACATTGTCTACAAACTGTTTTAATCCTTAAGCTCAGGATGAGCGGAGTAGTGAAATGAATGAGTTTCCGGTAGTACTGGTTATTAACTGTGGTTCATCTTCCATTAAATTCTCAGTGCTCGATGCAGCAAACTGCGAAGTTTTAATGGCGGGAATTGCAGACGGTATTAACTCTGAAAATGCGTTCATAGCAATTAATGGAGGAGAGCCAGCGAAGCTGGCTCACCACAGCTACGAAGACGCATTAAAAGCGATTGCCGTTGAACTGGAAAAACGTAATTTAATGGACAGTGTGGCCTTAATTGGCCACCGCATTGCCCACGGCGGAAATATCTTTACCGAATCAGCAATTATTACTGAGGAAGTTATCGACAATATTCGCCGGGTATCGCCATTAGCACCGCTACATAATTATGCGAACCTGAGCGGGATTGAATCTGCTCAGCACCTTTTCCCAGGCGTGCAGCAGGTCGCGGTATTTGATACCAGCTTCCACCAGACGATGGCCCCAGAAGCCTATCTGTACGGTTTACCGTGGAAATATTTTGAGGAGTTAGGCGTTCGTCGTTACGGTTTCCACGGCACGTCGCATCGCTATGTTTCGCAACGAGCGCATGAACTTCTGGATCTGCAGAATGATGATTCTGGTCTGGTTGTGGCGCATCTGGGCAACGGCGCGTCTATCTGTGCGGTACGTAACGGGCAGAGCGTTGATACCTCGATGGGCATGACGCCGCTGGAAGGGCTGATGATGGGCACACGCAGCGGCGACGTGGATTTCGGCGCGATGGCGTGGATTGCCGCTGAAACCAACCAGACGCTCGGCGACCTTGAGCGCGTAGTGAATAAAGAGTCCGGTTTGCTGGGTATTTCCGGTCTGTCCTCTGACTTACGTACGTTAGAAAAAGCCTGGCACGAAGGACATGAGCGCGCGCAATTGGCGATTAAAACGTTTGTGCATCGTATTGCGCGTCACATCGCCGGACATGCCGCATCGCTGCATCGTCTTGATGGCATTATTTTCACCGGCGGAATCGGTGAGAACTCAGTATTAATTCGCCGTTTGGTTATCGAGCATTTGGCCGTTTTAGGTGTAAATATCGATAGCGAGATGAATAGTCTGCCAAATTCCCATGGCGAAAGAATTATCTCTAATAAGGATGCTCGTGTTATTTGTGCGGTGATTCCCACAAATGAAGAGAAAATGATTGCTCATGATGCCATTGCGTTAGGCAAAATTAATATCCCAGTAGCATTTGCATAATTAATTTTCAGCAGAGAGATTATTTTTCATGAAGGTAAATATCGATACCAGCGATATGCTGTATGCCGAAGCCTGGAATGGCTTTAAAGGTACGGACTGGAAAGAAGAAATTAATGTCCGTGATTTTATTCAGCACAACTACACGCCTTATGAAGGGGATGAATCTTTCCTCGCCGAAGCAACGCCAGCAACTACGGCGTTGTGGGAAAAAGTTATGGCGGGCATCCGTATTGAAAACTCGACCCATGCGCCGGTTGATTTCGATACCAATATTGCCACCACGATAACCGCGCATGACGCCGGTTATATTGAACAAGAACTGGAAAAAATCGTCGGTCTGCAAACGGATGCGCCGCTCAAGCGCGCCCTGCATCCGTTTGGCGGCATCAACATGATCAAAAGCTCTTTTGATGCTTATGGTCGTGAGATGGATGCTAATTTTGAATACCTGTTTACTGACCTGCGTAAGACCCACAACCAGGGCGTATTCGATGCCTACTCTCCGGATATGCTGCGCTGCCGTAAATCCGGCGTACTGACCGGTCTGCCGGACGGCTATGGTCGTGGCCGCATCATCGGTGACTACCGCCGCGTTGCGCTGTACGGTATCCGCTACCTGGTGCGTGAGCGTGAACTGCAGTTTGCCGATCTTCAGTCGAATCTGGAGTGGGGGCAGAATCTTGAAGCCACGATTCGTCTGCGTGAAGAACTGTCTGAACACCGTCGCGCTCTGCTGCAAATGCAGGAAATGGCAGCGAAATACGGCTGCGATATCTCTCGTCCGGCACGTAATGCGCAGGAAGCGGTGCAGTGGGTTTACTTTGCTTACCTGGCTGCGGTGAAATCGCAGAACGGCGGCGCTATGTCGCTGGGCCGTACTGCTTCGTTCCTCGACATCTACATTGAGCGCGACTTCAAAGCGGGAATTTTAAACGAGCAGCAGGCGCAGGAGCTGATCGACCACTTCATTATGAAGATCCGTATGGTGCGCTTCCTGCGTACGCCGGAATTCGACACCCTGTTCTCTGGCGACCCTATCTGGGCGACCGAAGTCATCGGTGGTATGGGGCTGGATGGTCGTACGCTGGTGACCAAAAACTCGTTCCGCTACCTGCATACGCTACACACCATGGGGCCGGCGCCTGAGCCGAACCTGACGGTACTGTGGTCCGAGCAGCTACCGATTGCCTTCAAAAAATATGCCGCTCAGGTGTCCATCATCACCTCGTCTTTACAGTACGAAAACGATGATCTGATGCGTACTGACTTTAACAGCGATGACTATGCCATTGCCTGCTGTGTCAGCCCGATGGTTATCGGCAAGCAAATGCAGTTCTTCGGTGCGCGCGCCAACCTCGCCAAAACGTTGCTGTACGCAATCAACGGCGGTGTGGATGAGAAACTAAAAATCCAGGTCGGACCGAAAACTGCGCCGCTGATGGATGACGTGTTGGATTACGACACGGTGATGGAGAGCCTGGACCACTTTATGGACTGGCTGGCCGTGCAGTACATCAGCGCGTTGAACATCATCCACTACATGCACGACAAGTACAGCTATGAAGCTTCGCTGATGGCGCTGCACGATCGTGATGTTTATCGCACGATGGCCTGTGGTATGGCGGGGCTGTCCGTAGCGGCGGATTCACTGTCGGCTATTAAATACGCCCGCGTGAAACCGATTCGTGATGAAAACGGTCTGGCGATCGATTTTGAAATCGAAGGCGACTATCCGCAATACGGTAACAACGACGAGCGCGTAGACAGCATTGCCTGCGACCTGGTCGAACGCTTTATGAAAAAAATTAAGGTGTTGCCAACCTACCGTAACGCGGTGCCGACGCAGTCCATTCTGACCATCACCTCCAACGTGGTGTACGGCCAGAAAACAGGTAACACGCCGGATGGACGTCGCGCAGGTACGCCGTTTGCGCCAGGGGCAAACCCGATGCACGGCCGCGATCGCAAAGGTGCGGTGGCGTCGTTAACCTCGGTCGCCAAACTGCCGTTTACCTATGCCAAAGACGGTATTTCGTACACCTTCTCCATTGTGCCGGCTGCGCTGGGCAAAGAAGATAGCGTGCGTAAAACCAACCTGGTCGGGCTGCTGGATGGTTACTTCCACCATGAAGCGCATGTGGAAGGTGGGCAGCATCTGAACGTTAACGTTATGAACCGTGAAATGTTGATGGATGCCATTGAGCACCCGGAAAACTATCCGAACCTGACGATCCGCGTATCTGGTTATGCGGTGCGCTTCAACGCGCTGACCCGCGAACAGCAGCAGGACGTTATTTCACGTACTTTCACCCAGGCGCTGTAACGCTGGAGGGGTTATGAGAAAAGTTATTGCAACCGAATGTGCGCCAGGGGCGATTGGACCTTACGTACAGGGTGTGGATCTGGGCAGTATGGTGTTGACTTCAGGTCAGATTCCGGTGTGTCCACAGACCGGTGAAGTGGCAGAAAACGTGGCCGATCAGGCGCGTCAAAGCCTGGAAAACGTGAAAGCGATTGTCGAGTCCGCCGGTTTGAAGGTGAGCGATATCGTCAAGACCACCGTTTTCGTTTCTGACCTGAACGACTTCGCCACCATTAACCAGGTGTACCAGCAGTTTTTTGATGAGCACAAGGCAATCTACCCTACGCGCAGCTGCGTACAGGTCGCCCGCTTACCAAAGGATGTGAAGCTGGAGATTGAAGCCATCGCCGTGCGTGGCGATACGCTGTAATCCCTTGCGGGGCGATCGCAGGATCGCCCCGATCCTTAATGAGTGTGAAACCTGGTCTTCACTGAACGGCAATCCGAGGGTGTGGATATGATTAGCGCATTCGATATTTTCAAGATTGGCATTGGACCTTCCAGCTCCCATACCGTGGGGCCAATGAACGCAGGTAAAAGCTTTATCGATCTGTTGGTCAGCAGCGGGGAACTCTTCAGGACCACGCATATCGTGGTCGATCTTTATGGATCGCTCTCTCTGACCGGCAAAGGTCATGCGACAGACGTCGCCATCATGATGGGACTGGCCGGTAACAGTCCGCAAAACGTTAATATAGATTCAATCCCTGGTTTTACTCAGGAAGTGGCCCGTACCGGACGTTTGCCGGTTGCTGAGGGTACGCATATTGTCGATTTCTCCCCAGACGAAAATATTCTCTTTCATAGCGAAACGCTGCCACGCCATGAAAATGGTATGCGTATTACCGCATGGCATGGTAACGAGACACTGTTAAGTAAAACCTATTACTCCACCGGTGGCGGTTTTATCGTCGAAGAGGAGCAATTTGGTCAGGTGCATGACGTAGAAACACCCGTACCCTACAATTTTCATTCCGCCAGCGAACTGCTGAAGTTGTGCGAGCGCAACGGGTTGTCTGTTTCCGGCCTGATGATGCAAAACGAACTGGCGATGCGCAGCAAAGAGGAAATCGATGCTGGTTTTGCCGCCATCTGGGACGTCATGCACGCCGGGATTGAGCGCGGCATGAACACCGAAGGCGTCCTGCCGGGCCCGCTGAACGTCCCTCGTCGCGCCGTGGCGCTGCGGCGACTGCTGGTTTCCAGTGATAACTTGTCCAGTGACCCGATGAACGTGATCGACTGGATCAACATGTTCGCGCTGGCCGTGAGCGAAGAAAACGCCGCCGGGTGTCGGGTTGTGACCGCGCCAACCAACGGCGCATGCGGGATAATTCCCGCCGTGCTGGCCTATTACGACAAATTCCGCCGTCCGGTGAATGCGAACTCGATTGCCCGATATTTGCTGGCAGCAGGAGCGATAGGTGCGCTGTATAAGATGAATGCTTCTATTTCTGGTGCCGAAGTGGGCTGTCAGGGAGAGATTGGCGTAGCCTGTTCCATGGCGGCAGCCGGGCTGACGGAGTTGCTTGGCGGTAGCCCTGCGCAGGTATGCATTGCGGCGGAAATCGCCATGGAGCATAACCTGGGGCTGACCTGCGACCCGGTCGCCGGACAGGTGCAAATACCGTGCATCGAACGCAACGCGATCAACGCGGTAAAAGCCGTTAACGCCGCGCGTATGGCGTTACGTCGGACGTCTGAGCCACGCGTTTCGCTCGATAAGGTGATCGAGACCATGTACGAAACGGGCAAAGATATGAATGACAAGTACCGTGAAACTTCGCGCGGTGGCCTGGCGATTAAAGTGGTTTGTACCTGAGATGAAAGGGCATGAGCCTGACGTGCGTTTGTAGGCCGGATAAGGCGTAAGCGCCGCCATCCGGCAGTGAATCCATCAATTTGGCATGATAGAAAAGGTGCACTTTAGTGCACCTTTTTTGTTGTGATCGGCTTCAAAATTAGAAATTACATTCTTTATGTGAGTTTAAAAGAGAAAATATTTCTTAACTTTTAGAAATTACAGGGGTTTGTTTGTGAAGTTTTTCTCTGATCCTGCGCGTATGATTTCTTCATTACTCCAATAGCTCACCTGCACCTTATGTACTGCGTATCGCATTAAGTAGTACGAAAAAATAAAAAAACCTCTACCTACACATTGAGCGGGAAATTATGGAAACGGCAACGAATAGCAGCGTAATACTCGACGCATCTGCTCCGGCGCGTCGGGCGGGAATGACCGAAAGCGAATGGCGCGAAGCCATTAAATTCGACAGTACGGACACCGGCTGGGTCATTATGAGTATCGGTATGGCAATCGGCGCGGGGATTGTTTTTCTTCCCGTCCAGGTAGGACTGATGGGGCTGTGGGTATTCTTACTCTCCTCTATCATCGGCTACCCTGCCATGTATCTGTTCCAGCGTCTGTTTATCAATACGCTGGCTGAATCCCCAGAATGCAAAGACTACCCGAGCGTGATCAGCGGCTACCTGGGTAAAAACTGGGGCATCCTGTTGGGGGCATTGTATTTTGTGATGCTGGTCATCTGGATGTTCGTCTATTCCACCGCCATCACTAACGACAGCGCCTCCTATCTGCACACGTTTGGCGTGACTGAAGGCTTACTGTCCGACAGCCCGTTCTATGGCCTGGTGCTGATTTGCATCCTGGTGGCCATCTCGTCGCGCGGGGAAAAACTGCTGTTTAAAATCTCTACCGGTATGGTACTGACCAAACTGCTGGTGGTAGCGGCGCTTGGCGTGTCGATGGTAGGGATGTGGCATTTATATAATGTAGGTTCGCTGCCGCCGATGGCGCTGCTGATCAAAAACGCGATTATCACGCTGCCGTTTACGCTGACCTCGATTCTGTTTATTCAGACTCTTAGCCCAATGGTTATCTCATATCGTTCTCGCGAAAAATCCATTGAGGTGGCGCGTCATAAAGCGCTGCGCGCTATGAATATCGCGTTTGGTATTCTGTTCGTTACGGTCTTTTTCTACGCCGTTTCCTTCACGCTGGCGATGGGCCACGACGAAGCGGTTAAAGCCTATGAGCAGAACATTTCCGCTCTGGCGATTGCTGCGCAGTTTATCAGCGGCGATGGTGCTGGTTGGGTGAAAATCGTCAGCGTTATCCTGAACATCTTTGCCGTAATGACTGCCTTCTTCGGCGTCTATTTAGGCTTCCGTGAAGCTACTCAGGGGATCGTGATGAACGTGCTGCGCCGTAAAATGCCAGCCGAGAAAATCAATGAAACCCTGGTGCAGCGCGGCATTATGATTTTCGCCATTCTGCTGGCCTGGAGCGCAATTGTGCTCAATGCGCCGGTACTGAGCTTCACGTCTATTTGTAGTCCAATCTTCGGCATGGTGGGTTGTCTGATCCCGGCGTGGCTGGTCTACAAAGTTCCTGCACTGCACAAATACAAAGGCGCTTCCCTGTATCTGATTATTATCACGGGCTTGCTGCTGTGCGTTTCTCCGTTCCTGGCATTTTCCTGAGTTATCTGAGCAAAGGTTGTTGTTATGTTTGAGACTACATTGAATCCATTATGGGATAGTTTTATTCGCGCAGTGCAGGAAGAAGTGAAGCCCGCGCTGGGCTGCACGGAACCTATCTCTCTGGCTCTGGCGGCGGCGGTCGCATCGTCTGAGCTGGACGGCGCGGTTGAACGCATTGATGCGTGGGTCTCGCCAAACCTGATGAAAAATGGCCTGGGTGTGACCGTTCCGGGGACTGGCATGGTGGGGTTACCGATTGCCGCCGCGCTGGGCGCGATCGGTGGTAACGCCAAAGCCGGGCTGGAAGTGCTGAAAGACGCTTCGGCTGAGGCGGTGGCGCAGGCCAAAGCGATGCTGAGCGCCGGGAAGGTTACGGTGATGCTGCAAGAGCCTTGCGAAGATATTCTTTTTTCCCGTGCGAAAGTGTACAGCGCTGAAGGATGGGCGTGCGTGACCATTGTTGGCGGCCATACCAACGTTGTGCGCATTGAAACCAACACAGGCGTGGTGTTCGCGACAGAAGAGAGCACTCAGGAAGAGGAGCAGGAGTCACCGCTGGCGGTGCTGTCTCACACGTCGCTGGAAGAGATTCTGGCGTTTGTGAATGCGGTGCCGTTTGCGTCAATCCGCTTTATTCTCGATGCGGCAAAACTGAACGGGGCGTTGTCTCAGGAAGGGCTGCGCGGTAACTGGGGTTTGCACATCGGAACCACGCTTGAGAAGCAGTGCGCGCGTGGCTTGCTGGCAGACGATCTATCTACCGCCATTCTGATCCGTACCAGTGCGGCATCGGATGCGCGAATGGGCGGGGCGACGCTGCCAGCGATGAGTAATTCCGGCTCCGGTAATCAGGGTATTACCGCCACTGTTCCGGTGATGGTGGTTGCTGAGCACTTTGGCGCGGATGAGGAAAAACTGGCGCGTGCGCTGATGCTGTCTCACCTGAGCGCAATCTACATCCATCATCAGCTTCCACGTTTGTCCGCACTGTGTGCGGCAACCACGGCGGCGATGGGCGCTGCGGCGGGTATGGCATGGATTGTCGATGGGCGCTACAACACCATCGCGATGGCGATCAGCAGCATGATTGGCGACGTGAGCGGAATGATTTGCGATGGCGCCTCAAACAGCTGCGCGATGAAAGTTTCAACCAGCGCATCTGCGGCGTGGAAAGCGGTGCTGATGGCTCTGGACGATACTGCTGTAACGGGTAACGAAGGGATTGTAGCGCATAACGTGGAGCAATCTATCACTAACCTGTGCGCGCTGGCGTGTCGTTCAATGCAGGAAACCGACAAGCAGATCATTGAGATCATGGCCAGTAAAGCGCATTAATCTGTAGGCCGGGTAAGGCGCAGCCGCCACCCGGCATCACTCTTAGCCGCCTTTTCAGGCGGCTTCTTCGTCTTCGAGCCGTAGCTCGGCATCGGCCACAATCGCTTCCAGTTCTGTCAGCATTTCTTCATAACCGAAAGTCGCCGTGTCCTGTTTTTGCGGCTCAACCTGCGGCTGGCGTTTTTTTGTTTTTTTCTTGCTCAATAGTCGTACTCCATTGTTTTCCATGACTATACGGGCAAATCTATCAGCAAAGCGCGCAGCGGGGTATCGGCGACTAACGTTATGTTAGTTTCGTCACGAATAAATGCGCCATCGCCGCAGGTGAGTGCTTCTTTTTCGGCGCCAGCCGTCACCGCATGGAATCTGCCGTGGATCGACTGGAGATAAGCGCGAGGCCCATGTAACTGAAAACTGAGCGATTCGCCTTGTTGCAGCTCAACATGATGCACCCAAACCTGTTGGCGCAGATGCAGGCTGCCTTGCTCACCGTCCGGCGAGGCCAGCAACTGATGCTTACCGGCACTCAGCATGGCTTTCTGCACGCAGGCATTTTCACGCTGCGGGCAGGCATCCAGCCAGAGCTGCATTCTGGTTAACGGCTTATCTTTGCTGATATTGTGTTCGCTATAGCTGATCCCGGGCTGTGTCGCGAGCAATAGCACTTCGCCCGCTTTAGCCTGGATATGGTTGCCTTCGCTGTCGCGGTACTCAGCTTCCCCTTCGAGGATCAGGTTGACGATATCTACCTTCGGATAGGTACGTGGCTGGAAAGAGGCCCCCGGTGCCAGAACTTCCTGGTTCAGAACTCGCAGCGAGGCATAACCCAGCAGTTTAGGATCAAAATAGTGTCCAAAGGAGAAGGTATAACGGGCCTGCAGCCAGCCGTAGTCTGCCTGTCCGCATTGTTTGGCTGTACGGGTAGTAATCATAGTTCTTGACCTCTCTTTACTTCCTTTTATGTTAAATGGCTAGACGCTGCATTGTTAGCCAGATATTCTGCCTGGTATGTTCAAATTTCCTGAATGAGAACGAGATGGCCAAAGAAAGGGCTTTAACGCTTGAAGCGTTACGCGTCATGGACGCAATAGACAGACGCGGTAGCTTTGCCGCCGCGGCAGATGAACTGGGGCGGGTTCCTTCAGCCCTCAGCTATACCATGCAGAAGCTGGAGGAAGAGCTGGACGTCGTCTTGTTTGACCGTTCAGGTCACCGCACAAAATTCACCAACGTCGGGCGTATGCTGCTGGAGCGTGGACGCGTCCTGCTGGAAGCTGCGGATAAGCTGACTACCGATGCCGAAGCGCTGGCGCGTGGGTGGGAAACGCATCTGACCATCGTGACCGAAGCGTTGGTGCCGACGGCGGCGTTTTTCCCGCTGATCGACAGGCTTGCCGGGAAGGCCAATACCCAGCTTTCCGTTATCACTGAAGTTCTGGCCGGGGCGTGGGAGCGTCTGGAGCAAGGGAGAGCGGATATCGTGATTGCGCCGGATATGCATTTTCGCTCATCTTCCGAAATCAACTCGCGCAAGCTGTACTCGTTGATGAACGTGTATGTGGCGGCACCGGATCATCCTATCCATCAGGAGCCGGAACCATTATCGGAAGTCACCCGCGTGAAATACCGTGGTATCGCGGTTGCAGATACCGCCCGTGAACGTCCGGTGTTGACCGTGCAACTGTTGGATAAACAACCTCGTCTGACGGTGAGTTCGATAGAAGATAAACGTCAGGCGCTGTTAGCCGGACTGGGTGTGGCGACGATGCCTTACCCGCTGGTGGAAGAGGATATTGCGGCTGGTCGGTTGCGGGTAGTAAGCCCTGAGTCGACAAGTGAAATTGATATCATTATGGCCTGGCGGCGAGACAGTATGGGTGAGGCGAAATCCTGGTGTCTGCGGGAAATCCCCAAACTGTTTGTGGGTAAATAGCCGGACTGTTACGCCGGATGCGGTGCGAAGCACCTTATCCGGCCTGGAAGACGGAGTATGTTGTAGGCCTGATAAGCGCAGCGCCATCAGGCATCTACATATGCTACGTCAGGATAACTGTTTGGGATCGGGCCCGAAGCGGTTACTCCCCTGAGTCCCGTTTTGACAGTTGAAAATGATGATAATCAACCAGCCAACGATCGGGATCAGCAGCACCAGCAGCCACCAGGCTGAACGATCGGTGTCATGCAAACGCCTGAACTGTACCGCCCACCAGGGGATAAACACCAGAACCCCATAAATCGTTGTTAGTATGCCTTCCCCTCCGGCGCGTTCCCAACCAAGCATTCTGTCCAGGATACCCAGCACGAACGTGAAGATGATGTTGACCAGCACAAACATCCAGTATTCTTTACGACGCGCGCGACCACCAAAACCAAAGTAATTCTTTAATACGTTTAAATACCAATCCATTTTTGCCTCGTTCTGCATTCAATTACTTGTTTTTAAAGCAATCAAATTAAGAATAGCTGTGAATGAAATGATGGTAAATATTTGATGTGTTAATTATTTGGCCCGCTGATGGGTAATACTTATCAGTGAACGCCTTAGTTTCAGAAACTATCGCCTGTGTGGTAGAAGTGATGAATATGCGCTCTCAGAGAAAGGGTTCCGTTCACCTTATGTTCATCGTTTCTCTGAGACATCGATTCCTGTGAACGTGTAAAGGGCGTTCTCCGCCACGCCCTTTACAATCCCGGCTCCCGGCACGGAAAATTGCCACTTCGTGGAATATTCGCCCCATCCCTGGGGCTCACCCCTTCGGGGCCAGCGTAAGCTCTGTTCAAAATTGCTCCCGGCAATTTTGTCCTCCGCTTATTCCTTCAGGCTTTCGGGCCGGGCGCGATGAAGCGTCCTTGCAAAGCGCGCCCTGAACCCGCATCCCTGCGGGTTCTCCCGGCCTTACGGAAACACGTCGGCAATTTTCAGCCGGACCAGCCACACCTGACCATCTGTATTTTTATTTGAATATATCTGAACAGCAAAACAGATTTTACTGGAAGTCAGAGCGTTGAAGCGATGACCCATGTCCGGCTGAAAATCGATGAGGCGTTGACGGCTGACCGGGTCTGCCCGCAGGGATGCGGGCAGAGGGGACGGCCTGCAGGGATGCAGGCTCGGCCCCGACCCGACAGGCAGACGGCATAAGACGAATGAATCGCGCAGCGACGATTTTCCCGCCGGGAGCCAGGGTTGCAAGGGAGGCGGCGGTGAGCCTCCCTTGCACGTTCACGGGTAACGGCGTTTCAAAGAAATGACACCGCTGAGGTGAACGGAACCCTGAGCAAAAATCACATGTTCGCCATACATGCTTAACTAATCGGCATTACCCCATAGTAGACCCGTGTAAATCATGCGAAACGCTCGTCACGCCCGTGGGGTTCGTTAAGGTCCTGCCACGGCCCAACAGAAATAATACCAGTCGGGTTAATGGTTTTATGGCTACGGAAGTAGTGATTACGGATGTGATCGAAATTGACGGTTTCCGCAATGCCCGGGATCTGGTAGATGTCGCGCAGGAAACCGTATAGGTTCAGATAGTCGCTAATCCGGTGTTTGTCGCACTTGAAATGGGTCACATACACGGGATCAAAACGTACCAGTGTGGTCCACAGGCGAATATCTGCTTCTGTTAACTGGTTGCCGGTCAGGTAGCGATGCTGCCCCAGGATTTGCTCCAGTCGCGCCAGGGATTGGAAGACTTTTTCCACGGCGTCGTCGTACGCTTCCTGGCTGGTGGCAAATCCGGCTTTGTACACACCGTTATTGACGTTGTCATAAATCCAGCCGTTCAGCTCGTCGATTTGACTTTGCAGGGCTGGCGGATAGTAATCCCCAGCTTTTGCGCCCAAAGTATCAAAAGCGGTGTTAAACATGCGGATGATCTCCGCAGATTCGTTGCTGACAATGGTGTGATTTTTTTTATCCCACAGCACCGGGACGGTTACCCGACCGCTGTAATGCGGATCGGCGTGCAGATAGAGCTGGTAAAGAAACTCGTGTTGATACAGCGTATCGCCGGTTGCAGCCGGGAAGGTATCGTCAAAGGTCCAGCCGTTTTCCAGCATCAGCGGATGTACAACGGAGACGGAAATAAACGGTTCCAGCCCTTTGAGCTTACGCAAAATCAGCGTACGGTGCGCCCACGGACAGGCCAGAGAAACGTAGAGATGATAGCGGTCTTTTTCGGCAGCGAATCCCCCTTCGCCCGTTGGACCCGGTGCGCCATCCGCGGTGAGCCAGTTGCGGTAAGCCGATGCTGAACGTTGAAATTTTCCCCCGGTTGATTTGGTATCATACCAGGTGTCATGCCATACGCCGTCAATCAGTTGTCCCATTTTATCGCCTCCTCAGATAGCAAAAGCGAGGAGATGTCCCCTCGCTTTTTGGTGTGTTCAGTATAGCTCGCTTACCACTTTTTATTCAGAACGCGGTCGATGCTGAATGCGCCCGGACCGGTGATAGCCAGCAGCAGGAAACCGCCTGCGATGGTCAGGTTTTTCATGAACATCAGAGAGTTCACGCCTTCCGCAAAGTTGCTGTGGAAGATAAATGCTGTCAGCAGCGTGAAGCCAGCGGTGAACAGCGCGGTTGTGCGGGTCAGGAAGCCGAACAGGATTGCCAGACCGCCGCCAAACTCAAGCAGGATGACCAGCGGCAACATAAAACCAGGCACGCCCATGGCTTCCATATACTGTTGGGTACCCGCATATCCGGTGATTTTTCCCCAGCCTGCGGAAATAAACAGGATTGGCATCAGAATGCGCGCTACCAGTACACCAACATCTTCTAATTTCTTCATCATTCACTCCAGGAAACCACTCAGGCGGCTTATTTTGTTTTGTGTGCAACGACGCTGCAGAGCGCGTCGTTGCTGTCGATGGAGAGAATCATAAACGTGCTTAATGACAATTGTTAGCAAGGAAAACTGTCAAATTTTTTCAAAAATTTTGAGGTTAGGGGGAGTGAGAGGGATTAGCCGCGCAGTTGCTGCTGTCTGATGGTCGCTTTAACCAGACGCCAGATGCTCCAGACGCTAAAACCGCGCTTAGCCCAGCGTACCAGCAGATTAGGATTACGAATGGTACGAACTGCCATGATACTGCTACCCACTAACACCCAGCCACGTAGGTTCAACAGCGTTTTCCAGCCACGATCGTAGACTTCGGTGGCCTCCAGCCAGTCGCGGCGAGTAGCAGACAGATCCAGCCGTTGCTGCTGGATCTGTCCAAGCAGTTGCGCCTTACGTTGTTGACGTTCGACTTTACTGCTCATTATGCATCATCCTCCAGGGCCTGCCTGTCGTTTGCGAGTTCGTGGCGCGTATGGCGTAGCAGCGTTGTTTTGCGCGCTTTACGCAGAGTCCATATCCCGCCAATAAGCGCCATAACCAACAGCACAACGGTGGTGGCAATCATTGCGTTCAGGCGGTATTGCGGGTCAATGGCCCAGATGATAAGCACCATCAGGCTCATCAGCCCAAACGCCGCGAACAGCATGGTCAGCCCAAGCATCAGCAGGATCTGGATGAGATTTGATTTTTCCTCTTCCAGTTCCACAACGGCCAGCCGCAACCGCGTTTCTACGATCTCAACGAGAATCGTCAGGATCCGCTGTCCAATACCCAGTACGCTTTTGCCTGGACCTTGTGCGTGTTGAGAGTCAGCCATTGTTAACGGCGCGACAGCAGTACACCAAGCACCACACCGACTGCAGCGCCAATCCCGACGCCAGTCCATGGGTTTTCGCGTACATAGTTATCGGCTTTGGCCGCGGCTTCACGGGTCTGTTTGGCAATCACATCGCTGGTTTCACTCAGGCGATGACGGCTCTCCCGCAGGGCGTGTTCGGCTTTGCTGCGAATTTTACTCATCTCTTCCTTCGACTTATCGCCAGAGGAGCTAAGTACTTCTTCAAGCGTATCCGCAAGAGATTTCAGCTCAGCGCGCAGGTTGTCCGTAGCATTATCTTTCGACATAGTTTTCTCCAGTTGAGTGGGTAGTTACCGTACTTAGTAATCGCGTGATTCGAGTTCTTTCAGCTCATTCTGAGCTTCGGCAAGCTTACGTTCGCGTTTGGCAATTTTATCCGCATCGCCTTTTTGCTTCGCCTCGGCTAAATCATCTTGACGCTCGGCTATCTCATCTTTCTGCTCTGCGATTTTTTTCTGATGGTCGGCGCGCAGTTTGCTGTCAGTACAGTTAGCCCGAACCTCACTAAGTGCTTTGTTCAGACCATTGATGCGGTTCTGATTGTTGTGCTTTTCGGCATAGCTAATCTCCCGCTGAATATCCTGTTCTTTTTCCTGACAGAGGGTAGTGGCGTAACTGCCGGCACTGAGAGCGAAAAGGCTAATAGCCAAAGCGATGCGGTATTTCATTCTTGAACCTTCCATTGTGATTCGACGTTGTGGCGTGCGGTCGATGCTCCAGATTAATAAAACGTTGGGTCATAATCCCAGTTTATTAATCATAGGCGCTAAACGGTGAAATCACCAAAGTGAGTGATCTAATTCAGATTCCTGGAGATTAACCAAAACGGTGCGGGGTATCACGTAAGCGGGATAACCACTGCACCGCCTGATTATCATCATCCTGCTGAGCGATGACGAAACCATGCGGTAACGTACGGTCCAGCACGACTTTGGCGGCTGCGCTCTGCGCGCTGGAATCAAAAGTGATCAGCAGCGCGTCATTTTGCGGAGTAATGCTTTTAAAGCGAATGCCGTTGGCATCCAGGTGATGCCAGATAGAGAAGCCATCAGGCATGCTGGCTCCCTGGTTTACTGCGCGAATGGCAAGCGTTGACTCCTGCTGACGAATAACCGACCAGGTCAGGAGCAGCGCGCCGATAAACAGCATAAAGGTAGTGGTCCAGGCAAGTCGTCGGAACGTTATGCATGATTTCAGCATAATTTATCCTCGGTTCCCGTATTTCTTTTTCCACAGTACAACCAGTGAACCTGCCAGACCAAACACCAGTAACACCACAGGAAGCAGCATCAGGCAAGACATGAGCTGATCTTCATACTTAAGAAATACCGGCGTTTTACCCAGCAGATAGCCAAGAGTTGTGAGGATCAGGACCCAAAGCAATCCGCTCATCCAGTTAAAGAACTGAAAGCGCGCATTATTCAGGCCGGATAACCCTGCGATGGTCGGCAATAATGTTCTGACAAACGCAATGAAGCGACCAACCAGCAGCGCAGACAAGCCATGCTTATGAAAAAGATGATGTGCGCGCTGATGATAATGCGCAGGAAGGTGCGACAACCAATTTTGTACGGTGCGGGTATTCCCCAGCCATCGCCCCTGGATATAACTGAGCCAACAGCCGAGGCTGGCCGCGGTGGTGAGTAGCAGTACTGTTTGCGGAAAACCCATTGCGCCTTTGGCAATAAGTACGCCGACCAGTACCAGCAAACTGTCGCCGGGTAAAAACGCTGCTGGCAGCAGTCCATTTTCCAGAAACAAAATGGTAAATAGTACAAAATAGAGCATGCCAATCATGGAAGGATTGGCCAGAGTTTCAAAATCCTGAGCCCATAAAGCATTCAGTAATTGAGTCAGTAGTTCCATTCAATATTCCTGGAGAATCGGTTATCGTCATGCCGGTTTTTCTGGATTTTGTAACACCGCGATTTTATTGATGTTTTTTGCAAGGTGCGCGGTCTGATACAAATTCACGGCCTGAACTGTTCCCTGTGAAGTTGTGAAGTTAGCAAGCTCTTAAACACAAAAATTCAAATAGCATCTAATTGTAACAAAGGTCAACGTTGTCCGTTATAGAAATTACGGTTGCTGAACTCTGATTTTGCTTATCGCATTAGAGGGAGGCGAGAGGATTTACACAGGCTGACATTTTATACCTAATGCTTACTCAGCATCAGGTACAGGCGCGCCGTCACGCCTGTATCGATAAGATTGATTATTTTGCGCCGTTAGCAGCCGTATCGAGATGAACGACCGGATTTTCAGTAAAAAGGTAACGGTCCGCGTTGAACTCAAAATCATCGCTGGTTTCGTTAAACAGCATCTGCTTCGTGTTCTCAAGGTGCTGCCACATCGCCAGTTTAGCGGCATGGGGATCTTTGCGAATCAGCGCCCGTAGGATCTGGTCATGGTCATCGCACCAGTTATCGACCGTACGCGAGTCGATGTGGTCGTGCAGTTTTTTCCAGTAGGGGTTATGGATACGCTGAGTCCACATTTTTTCCACGATGGCGGCCAGGGCGGAGTTCTGCGTGGCCAGCGCAACCTGCACATGGAACTGGAGATCCCACTCGGAGTCACGAAAGCTTTTTTCGTTGCGCGACTTCTCTTGGATTTCCATCAGTTTCATAATGTCCTGCTTGGTCACCTGGGTGGCGGCAAACTCGGCGATGTTGCTCTCAATAAGTTGACGCGCTTGCAGCAATTCAAAAGGACCGTAGCTGGCGAATTCCAAACCTTCGTCGGGAGCAACATAATGTTTGGGTTGGTTAGAGATGACGTGGATCCCCGATCCTTTACGCACCTCAACATAGCCCTCAACTTCCAGCATGATAATCGCTTCACGAACCACGGTACGGCTGACATTTTTTTCATCGGCGATAAAGCGCTCGGCGGGGAGTTTGTCACCCACCAGATAGACACCCTGCTCGATGCGTTCTTTAAGATCAGCGGCAAGTTGTTGGTATAAACGGCGTGGTTCGGTGATTTCCATATGCGCTCCAGGCATGATACGGCAGACTATATTTGTTATACCACTTTTGCGATTACGCCTCCACTCGCGAGGACAAAAAAGCCGCCAGATAACTGACGGCTTAGCATTATATAACCTTTTTGTATCGCATCCGGTTAACTTTGCGTCGCGGGATCGCCAGTTTGCGGACCTGAATCTATCTCGCTGGCTGATTTGTTCTGCAGTACCGTCCAGATGACTAACGCGCCAAGCAGGTCGAATACCGCCAGCACGGCGAACAGCGGGCTAAAGCCGATGGTGTCGGCCAGCGCGCCAACGACCAGGGCAAACAGCGTACTGGCAAGCCAGGCGGACATACCGGTCAGACCGTTCGCGGTTGCCACTTCATTACGACCAAATACGTCAGAAGAGAGTGTAATCAGCGCACCGGACAGCGCCTGGTGAGCAAAGCCGCCGACGCACAGCAGGGCGATAGCGATGTACGGGCTGGTGAACAGACCAATCATCCCTGGGCCAATCATCAGCAGCGCGCCCATGGTGACCACCATTTTACGGGACACGATCAGGTTTACGCCAAACCAACGCTGGAACAGCGGTGGCAGGTAACCCCCAACGATACAGCCCAGGTCAGCAAACAGCATCGGCATCCAGGCAAACATGGCGATTTCTTTCAGGTTAAAGCCGTAGACTTTAAACATGAACAGCGGGATCCAGGCGTTGAAAGTCCCCCACGCCGGTTCAGCCAGGAAACGCGGCAGCGCGATGCCCCAGAACTGGCGGTTACGCAGGATCTGGCCGAGCGACATTTTCTTCGAGGTCGTGTTTTTATGCTGTGATTCCTGGCCGTTCAGAATGTAATCACGTTCTTCGTCAGACAGTTTTTTCTGGTCGCGTGGGTGTTTATAGAACACCAGCCAGGACATCGCCCAGATGAAGCTTAGGGCACCGGAAATAATGAATGCCATTTGCCAGCTGTGCATGACGATAGCCCAGACCACCAGCGGCGGGGCGATCATCGCGCCGATAGAAGAACCGACGTTGAAGTAACCGACGGCAATTGAACGCTCTTTTGCCGGGAACCATTCAGAACTGGCTTTCAGACCGGCCGGGATCATTGCGGCTTCAGCGGCACCTACAGCGCCTCGCGCCAACGCCAGGCCACCCCAGCTGCCAGCCAGTGCGGTCGCGCCACAGAAGACGGCCCACAGAACGGCGAACATCGCGTAACCTATTTTCGTGCCGAGAACATCAAGCACGTAGCCAGCAACGGGTTGCATTACGGTGTAAGCAGCAGAATACGCTGCGATGATATAGGAATACTGTTGAGTGGAGATGTGTAACTCTTCCATCAGAGTCGGCGCAGCTGCCGCCACAGTGTTACGTGTCAGGTAACCCAGCACGGTGCCAAGCGTCACCAGTGCGATCATGTACCAACGTAACCCTTTAATTTTACGCATGTAAAACCTCATCGTTTTGTTATGTCCGCGAACGAGCGGTCATCTTCCAGTTCAGAGCGGAGGATGTTCTTTTACGAGGGGGGAACCGAAAAAAAACCGGCACTCCCCGAACGTTGCCATGTCAATAGTTGTGCTAATTCGGTTTCCGTACCGGTCAATCCGATGGTGATACATCGGTAATTTGCATTCCGTCGGCTTATGTATCGCGACGGCCAAAAGATAACTTGTCATACAACTTTAAAAGGTGAGTGCCATCACAAAAGTGTGAATCTTCGTGTGGTCATTATTTCGATTCAGCAAAGCCAGTGCTGGCGCGGCTTGAGGCATGATTTACCTCTTTGAGAGTAATTTTTTTGTCATCATTTGTTGATCTAACTCACGAAAATATCTTCAGTGTGTGGAAATTGGTGTGATAACTTTGTCAACATCAAAACATAAGCAATCTGACGCACTCGTTGAGAGGAAGACGATAATGACCCCGTTTATGACTGAAGATTTCCTGCTGGATACCGAATTTGCCCGCCGTCTGTATCATGATTACGCCAAAGACCAGCCGATCTTCGATTACCACTGCCATTTACCACCGCAACAAATCGCTGAAAACTACCGTTTTAATAACCTGTATGACATCTGGCTGAAGGGTGACCACTATAAGTGGCGTGCGATGCGTACCAACGGCGTTGCTGAGCGCCTGTGTACCGGCGATGCCTCCGATCGTGAGAAGTTTGATGCCTGGGCCGCTACGGTTCCGCACACTATCGGTAACCCGCTGTACCACTGGACCCACCTCGAGTTGCGTCGCCCGTTTGGTATTACAGGTAAGTTGCTGTCTCCGGCAACGGCTGACGAAATCTGGAACCAGTGCAACGAACTGCTGGCGCAGGATCAATTCTCCGCGCGCGGTATCATGAAGCAGATGAACGTGAAAATGGTCGGCACCACCGATGACCCGATCGATTCTCTGGAGCACCACGCGGCCGTTGCCAAAGACGGAAGTTTTGATGTGAAAGTGCTGCCGAGCTGGCGCCCGGATAAAGCCTTCAACATCGAACTGGCGACCTTTAACGATTACATGGCCAAGCTCGGTGAAGTCTCTGACACCGATATCCGTCGTTTCGCTGACCTGCAGACCGCGCTGACCAAACGCCTGGACCACTTCGCCGCTCACGGCTGTAAAGTGTCTGACCACGCGCTGGACGTTGTACTTTTCGCGGAATCTAACGAAGCGGAGCTGGATAGCATCCTGGCGCGTCGTCTGGCCGGTGAAACCCTGAGCGAGCACGAAGTTGCCCAGTTCAAAACCGCTGTACTGGTGTTCCTCGGTGCAGAATACGCCCGTCGCGAATGGGTACAGCAGTACCACATCGGCGCGCTGCGTAATAACAACCTGCGTCAATTCAAACTGTTGGGCGCGGACGTCGGCTTCGACTCCATCAACGACCGTCCGATGGCGGAAGAGCTGTCCAAACTGCTGAGCAAACAGAACGAACAAAACCTGCTGCCGAAAACCATTCTGTACTGTCTGAACCCGCGCGATAACGAAGTGCTGGGCACCATGATCGGTAACTTCCAGGGCGAAGGCATGCCGGGCAAGATGCAGTTCGGTTCCGGCTGGTGGTTCAACGATCAGAAAGACGGGATGGAACGTCAGATGACACAGCTGGCGCAACTGGGCCTGCTGAGCCGCTTCGTCGGCATGCTGACCGACAGCCGTAGCTTCCTGTCTTACACTCGTCACGAATACTTCCGTCGTATTCTGTGCCAGATGATCGGTCGTTGGGTTGCTGCGGGCGAAGCCCCAGCCGACATCCAACTGCTGGGTGAAATGGTGAAAAACATTTGTTTCAACAATGCGCGCGATTACTTCGCCATTGAACTGAACTAAGGTCCGGGGTTGATATGCAATACATCAAGATCCATACGCTGGATAACGTTGCGGTAGCGCTCGCTGATTTGGCTGAAGGAACCGAAGTTACCGTTGACGGGCAGGCGGTAACTCTGCGCCAGGCGGTCTCTCGTGGGCATAAGTTCGCGCTTTGCGATATCGCGCAGGGTGAGAACGTCATGAAATATGGCCTGCCGATCGGCCATGCTCTGGCTGATATCGCGGCGGGCGAGCATATTCATGCTCATAACACGCGTACCAATCTGAGCGATCTGGATGAATATAGCTATCAACCCGACTTTCAGGAACCTGAGGCGCAACCGGCGGATCGTGATGTACAGATCTACCGTCGTGCCAACGGCGATGTTGGCGTGCGTAATGAACTGTGGATCCTGCCGACAGTAGGCTGCGTCAACGCCATGGCCCGTCAGATGCAGAATCGCTTCCTGAAAGAGACCAACGATGCCAAAGGGATCGACGGCGTGCATCTCTTCAGCCACACCTACGGCTGCTCACAACTGGGTGACGACCATATCAACACCCGCACCATGCTGCAAAACATGGTGCGCCACCCGAACGCGGGCGCAGTGCTGGTGGTCGGTCTCGGCTGTGAAAACAACCAGGTTGACGCTTTTCGCGAAACCTTAGGCGAGTACGATCCCGATCGCGTTCACTTTATGGTCTGCCAACACCAGGAAGATGAAGTGGAAGCGGGGATCGAACATCTTCACCAGTTGTACAACGTGATGCGTAACGATAAGCGTGAACCCGGTAAGCTGGGCGAGCTGAAGTTTGGTCTCGAATGCGGCGGCTCTGACGGCCTGTCCGGTATTACCGCCAACCCGATGCTGGGCCGCTTCTCCGACTATGTCATTGCCAACGGCGGCACCACCGTGCTGACCGAAGTACCGGAAATGTTCGGCGCCGAGCAGTTGCTGATGGACCACTGCCGTGACGAAGAAACGTTCGGCAAGCTGGTCACTATGGTGAATGACTTCAAACAGTACTTCATTGCTCACGACCAGCCGATCTACGAAAACCCATCGCCGGGCAACAAAGCGGGCGGTATCACCACCCTGGAAGATAAATCTCTCGGCTGTACCCAAAAAGCAGGCTCCAGCCAGGTGGTGGACGTACTGCGCTACGGTGAACGCCTGAAAACGCACGGCCTGAACCTGCTGAGCGCGCCGGGTAACGACGCAGTCGCCACCAGTGCACTGGCGGGCGCGGGCTGTCATATGGTGCTGTTCAGTACCGGTCGCGGTACGCCGTACGGTGGATTTGTGCCAACGGTGAAAATTGCTACCAACAGCGAGCTGGCAGCGAAGAAAAAGCACTGGATCGATTTTGATGCCGGACAACTGATCCACGGCAAAGCGATGCCGCAGTTACTGGAAGAATTTGTCGATACCATCGTCGATTTCGCCAACGGCAAGCAAACCTGCAACGAGCGGAATGATTTTAGAGAGTTAGCGATATTTAAAAGCGGCGTAACGTTGTAGTAAATACCTGATGGTACCTGCATACAGGTCTGCGCAAACCGTAGGCCTGATAAGCGCAGCGCCATCAGGCAAAAACCGTTGCCGGATGGTGGAGAACTCGCCTTATCCGGCCTACGAGATAGAATTGGGGTTGCTTGCATGACCGCGTATTGGCTGGCCCAGGGCGTAGGTGTCATCGCCTTTCTAATCGGCATTACCACCTTTTTCAATCGCGATGAGCGTCGGTTCCGGCTGCAACTCGCTGTCTATAGCGCCACCATTGGCGTGCATTTTTTCCTGATGGGCGCCTGGCCTGCAGGAATGAGTGCCGAGCTCAATACCATCCGCACACTCGTCTCGATGCATACCCGCAAACTGTGGGTAATGACCGTTTTTATTATCCTCACCCTGGTTCTCGGGCTTGCGAAATTACAGCATGCGATGGAGCTGTTGCCGATAATCGGCACGCTGGCCAGCACTTGGGCGCTGTTTCGCTGCCAGGGGTTAACCGTGCGTTGCGTTATGTGGTGCGCAACCGCTTGCTGGGTTATCCATAACTTCTGGCTGGGATCGATTGGCGGGACGATGATCGAAGGGAGTTTTCTGGTGATGAACGGCTTGAATATTATTCGCTTCCGGCGGATGCAAAAACGCGGAATTGATCCGTTCAAAATTGAAAAAAGCGTACAAGATAGTAACCCCTCCGCCCGATGACGGAGGGGAGCAGAGATTAGCCGCGCAGGGCGTTGTTGGCCAGACGTTCGTCTTCTGCCTGACAGGCAGCAGCGGTAAACAGGACGTCTGTAGAAGAGTTTAATGCCGTTTCACAGGAGTCCTGCAGCACTCCGATGATAAAGCCAACGGCAACCACCTGCATGGCGATATCATTCGGAATCCCGAACATGTTGCATGCCAGGGGGATTAACAGCAGAGAACCACCCGCCACGCCCGATGCGCCGCAGGCACACAGCGAAGCCACCACGCTGAGTAACAGCGCTGTCGGTAAATCGACCGGAATACCCAGCGTATTCACCGCCGCCAGCGTCAGCACGGTAATGGTGATCGCTGCACCCGCCATATTGATGGTGGCCCCCAGCGGAATAGAAACCGAGTAGGTATCACGATCCAGATTCAACTTCTCACACAGCGCCATATTCACCGGAATGTTTGCCGCGGAGCTGCGGGTAAAGAAGGCATACACGCCGCTTTCACGCAGACAGGCCAGCACCAGCGGATACGGGTTACGGCGAATTTTCCAGAATACCAGCAGCGGGTTAACCACCAGCGCTACCAGCAGCATACAACCTACCAGCACGGTCAGCAGCTGAGCGTAGCCCCAAAGCGTGGCAAAACCGGTGGTTGCCAGCGTGGAGGAGACCAGGCCGAAGATCCCAATTGGCGCGAAACGAATCACCAGCTTCACCATAAAGGTGACGGCGTTGGACATATCATTGACCAGATTTTTGGTCGTTTCATTCCCATGACGCAGCGCAAAGCCCAGGCCGACGGCCCATACCAGAATGCCGATATAGTTGGCGTTAAGCAGGGCATCAATCGGGTTAGAAACCATACTCATCAGCAGGCCACGCATCACTTCGACAATGCCGGATGGCGGTACGATGTCGCTGGCGCTGCTGGAAAGATGCAGTGTGGACGGGAAGGCGAAGCTGAAGACAACCGCTGCTAACGCTGCGGAAAAAGTACCGAGCAGGTAAAGGAACAGGATTGGACGGATATTGGTTTTTTGTCCGTGCTGGTGGTTGGCGATGGACGCCATAACCAGCATCAGGACCAGAACAGGGGCCACGGCTTTTAATGCGCCAACGAACAGCGTACCCAACAGCCCGACGGCTTCTGCAGCAGGTTTTGACACCAGCGCCAACAATATCCCCAGTACCAAACCGATCAAAATTTGTTTAACCAGGCTCCCTTGCGCCAAACGCGAGAATAGCCCCGATGAACGTTGCGTAGTCATGTAGTAATCCTTTCATTGTGTTGTTGCCCATCCAGTGTGCATTCTGATGATGCATCTTTCTGGATGTAACAAAGTGTTTGCCTGGTTGAGTATAAGGAAAGATGAAGTCCCGGGAAGCGAAATCTCCTGATTTTTGCGTTCAGATCATGTTTTATAACTTTAAATTAACATTAATTTGACATGATAAACAAAAAGCCCGACGCACGCAGTGTGCTGTCGGGCTTTTTCAGCTAGCGGATGAAACTTACTGTATTTGCTGCTTTTTATCGTGCTGGTGATTAACCCACGCATTCACGACCAGCGTAACGAACAGAATACCGAACACCACGCCTAACGAGATAGCGATCGGGATATGATAGAAATCGACGATCAGCATCTTAATACCGATAAACACCAAAATGACCGACAAGCCGTATTTCAGCATGGAGAAACGCTCTGCCACGCCAGCCAGCAGGAAGTACATCGCACGCAGACCCAAAATAGCAAACAGGTTTGAGGTCAACACGATGAACGGGTCGGTTGTGACGGCGAAGATGGCCGGAATACTGTCGACGGCAAAAATGACATCACTCAGCTCAACCAGAATCAACACCAGCATCAACGGCGTGACGAACAGCAGTCCGTTTTTACGCACGAAGAATTTTTCGTCTTCGATGGTATCGGTCATGCGTAAATGACTACGCAGCCAGCGGACTAACGGTCTGTCGCCGATACCGGAAGCATCTTCTTTCGCCAGTGCCATCTTCACGCCGGTAAACAGCAGGAACGCGCCAAACACGTACAGCAGCCATTCGAACTGGGCGATAAGCCAGCTACCTGCGAAGATCATAATCGTACGCAGCACAATCGCGCCCAGTACGCCGTACACCAGTACCCGACGCTGTAACGCAGGCGGTACCGAGAAGTAGCTGAACAGCATCAGCCAGACAAAGACGTTATCTACCGCCAGTGATTTCTCGATCAGATAGCCGGTAAGAAACGCCAGCGCCTGTGGGTCGGCAACGGCGCGGCCCTGCGTTTGGGCCAGGTACCACCAGAATGCGGCGTTAAACAGTAACGACAGCGTGACCCAGACGATGGACCAGGCTGCCGCCTGCTTCATCGACATGGTATGTGCGCCACGACGACCCTGTAGCAGCAGGTCGATGGCCAACATAATCACCACCACAACAGCGAAGCCGCCCCACAACAACGGTGTGCCGACAGTATTCATAATTCCCCCATGCATAAAAAAACGGCCAACGCCGAATGACGTTAGCCGCTGCTTTTTATGCATAGACCTTGCCATTCGGCAAGGTCTCACTTACAACAACAAAGGAATACGATAGCGTATTCCTTTGTTATCGCCCGGTGACCGGATGTGGTTTTGCACACATCGTAATGACGATCAACCGACAACGAAGTTACTCCCCTTTGCGGGTTACAAAATATTACAGGCCATGCATGCAGTCAATGGCCTGCAACATTTGTTTTACATACCTTTACGCAGTCAGCGATGTCGCCGTTTCATCTGCCGGGAAAATCACGCCGGTCTGACGGCGAATTTCCGTTTGCAGTTTGGCGGTAATACGGCTGACGCTCAGTGCCGGATGATCCACTTCGCCAGATTCAACCAGCTGAGCAAAAGCCTCTGCCTCATACAGCATCGTATTGATATGCTGAGGCACCGTAAGATCCTGCGTTTTGCCACCACGCGCCACGAAGCACACTTTCTGACACTCAGAGATATGCTCAATGACCAGCGAACCCGACTCGCCCTGAATTTCACTGGCTAATACCGAGTCGCTGACTTTGGAGTGCTGGAGTGTGACGCTGAAATCACCGTAATTAAGCACGACCACGCCGTGGGCATCCACACCGCTTTCCAGCAGACTGGCGCTGGCCTGCACGCTTATCGGCTCTCCCCACAGCGCAACCGCTGAGGCCAGGCAGTAAAAGCCGATATCCATAATCGAACCGTTAGAGAACGCCGGATTAAACGTATTCGGATTTTCACCGTCCAGATAACGCTGGTAACGCGAGGAGTACTGGCAGTAATTGATAAAGGCTTTCCTGATTCTGCCCACTTTGGGTAACGCTTGCTGCAGCAGCAGGAAGTTAGGCAGGCTGGCGGTCTTAAATGCTTCAAACAGCACCACCTGATTTTCGCGCGCGCAAGCGATAGCGGCTTCAGCTTGCGCCAGATTTGAGGCCAGCGGCTTTTCGCAAATGACATGCTTTTTGTGCTGCAAAAATAGCTCTGTCTGCGGGAAGTGCAGGGAGTTTGGGCTGGCGATGTAGACGGCGTCAATCGCGTCACTGCTGGCCATCGCCTCCAGCGAGGTAAACAGGTGCTCGACGGGGTAATCGTTGGCGAAGGTCTGTGCCTGCTCAAGACTGCGGGAATACACTGCGGTTAACTTATACTTGCCGGTTTCATGGGCGGCATCGACAAACTGGCGAGTGATCCAGTTTGTGCCAATTACTGCGAAACGTATCATAAAGGCCTTCAGGCTGCTAAAAGGGATCCTTTCGTCAATTTAGCATGCCTTGAAGACAAAGCCAGTGCGCGACTACGCACTTTGCTTTAACGATTGTTGCGTTAACCACAGGCGGGTATCGAACTCCAGTTGATGGTACTGAGGTTCCATATGGCAGCACAGTTGGTAAAACGCTTTGTCATGCTCTTTTTCTTTCAGATGCGCCAGTTCATGGACCACGATCATACGCAGGAAGGGTTCCGGGGCATTGCGAAAAACGGTCGCCACGCGGATCTCCGCTTTGGCTTTTAGCTTGCCACCCTGAACGCGGGAGACGGCGGTATGCAGCCCCAGCGCATTCTTCAGAACGTGGATCTTGCTGTCGTACATCACCTTATTCAGCGGTGGAGCATTGCGCAGAAACTGGTTTTTCAGATCCTGGGTGTATTGCCACAGCGCTTTGTCGGTCGCGAAGTCATGCGTACCCGGATAGCGCTTCTCCAGCACTGCGCCCAGACGCTGCTCGCTAATCAAGGTTCGAACCTGGGCGAGTAAGTGCTCAGGATAGCCCTGGAGATAAGTTAGTTGGTTCATTAATGTCCACGCAAATCATAAAAGTGTATACTCACGCACCCTTTTCAGGGATATGCCGAAATTTTACCATTCAGGAGGGCCGATGAGCCACATAGACAACGGTTTCCGTTCGCTGTCACTTAAACGTTTCCCGGAGACGGATGACGTTAACCCGCTGCTGGCGTGGGAAGCGGCGGATGAATATCTGCTGCAACAGCTGGACGATACCGAGATTAGCGGCCCGGTGCTGATCCTGAATGATACCTTTGGCGCGCTGGGCTGTGCGCTGGCGGAGCACACGCCGTACAGCATCGGCGACTCCTACTTAAGCGAGCTGGCGACGCGTGAAAACCTGCGTCATAACGACATCGCCGAGTCGAGCGTCAAGTTCCTCGACAGCACCGCGGAATACCCGCAGGTGCCGGGCGTGGTGCTGATTAAAATCCCCAAAACCATGGCGTTGCTGGAGCAGCAGTTACGCGCGCTGCGTGAAGTGGTGACGCCGCAAACGCGGATTATTGCCGGAGCGAAAGCACGCGATATTCATACCTCGACGCTGGAGCTGTTTGAAAAGGTGTTGGGTCCAACCACCACGACGCTGGCGTGGAAAAAAGCTCGTCTGATCAACTGTACGTTCAGCAAACCTGAACTGGCCGCTGCTTCGCAAACGCTGAGCTGGAAACTGGAAGGCACCGACTGGACTATCCATAACCACGCCAACGTCTTCTCTCGTACCGGGCTGGATATTGGCGCGCGCTTCTTTATCGAGCACCTGCCTGCAAATCTTGAAGGGGAGATTGTCGATCTCGGCTGTGGGAATGGCGTGATTGGCCTGACATTGCTGGAGAAAAACCCACAAGCCAGCGTGGTGTTTGTGGATGAATCGCCGATGGCTGTGGCGTCAAGTCGTCTGAACGTCGAAAGCAATATGCCTGAGGCGCTGGATCGCTGCGAGTTTATGATTAACAACGCGCTGTCCGGGGTTGAGCCGTTCCGCTTTAATGCCGTCCTGTGCAACCCGCCGTTCCATCAGAAGCACGCGCTGACCGACAATATCGCTTGGGAGATGTTCCACCACGCCCGTCGCTGCCTGAAGATTAACGGGGAGCTGTATATCGTGGCGAACCGTCACCTCGATTACTTCCATAAGCTGAAGAAGATTTTCGGCAACTGCGAGACCATCGCCACCAATAATAAGTTTGTGATTCTCAAATCGGTGAAATTAGGTCGTCGTCGGTAATCGCGAGTGCCGGATGGCGGCGTGAGCGCCTTATCCGGCATGGTTTTGGAATCGTGTTCGCAAACCATAAACTCTCTCCGTTGGCCCCCTACATCTGTGGTGATCTCCGGCGTATCGTTACGCGGATTTATACAAGCTCATGGTGTTGCCAATTTGGCAACTCGTGTTATGATATTGCCAATTTGTCAACGGACGTGATAAAGAATGCACCTGATTTCAATGATCGCAATTGACGAGGGATGTGAAAGATTTCCTCAGTATGCAAAAGAAATTAAGTTATTTGCTAAGACTATTGCGAAAGCATACTGCCCTACGCCAGAAGCACTGAGGGAATTTTATCCCTCACTGGATAACTTCAAATATCTTGATAAGCACTACGTAGTAAATATAGCTAACAATAATATTAGAGTTATTGCGTTGATCTTTTTTGAAAGTCAGAAGTTTTACATTAGACACATCTTTAACCACACCGAGTACGACAGGTTTACAGATAGGCACAGAACGAAGGGGAAAAAATCATGGTTATGATGTCAGCAAGAGCCCTTAAAGCAACAAAGACATTGGTTGCAGAAATCCCCCTTCTGGGAGATAACCCCACTGAAGCCGATCATCGTTACGCTCTGGAACTGGTGGCCGAATTACTGATAAGCGACCCAACAAATCCGCTGGTTGACCTGTTGTGTGTTCGCATCCGCGCATATGAAGACAATCAGCCGGAATTACGTGCATTACGGGAAGAGATTGAGGCTATTCCGGCGGGTATTGCGGTTTTGCGCACCCTTATGGATCAGTATCATCTGACGCTTTCCGATTTTGCAGACGAAATAGGCAGCAAATCGATGGTGTCGCGAGTTTTAAATGGCCAGCGAAAACTAACGCTGGAGCATGCTAAAAAGCTGTCTGCACGATTTGGCCTTTCCCCAGCGTTATTCATCGATTAATCCTACATAGAGTTAAATTTCCAGTGCCAGTCGGGTGCCTTGCGCAATGGCGCGCCGGGCATCCAGTTCCATCGCCACATCGCAGCCGCCGATCAGATGCACTGTTTTACCTGCCGCGTGGAGCGGTTCGACCAGCTCACGGCGTGGCTCTTGTCCGGCGCAAATCACCACGTTATCCACGTTAAAGATCACTGGTTCGCCGTTCAACACAACGTGTAACCCATCATCATCAATTTTCTGGTAACTGACCGCCGGGATCATTTTCACGCCGCGTGAGAGCAGGGTGGCGCGATGGATCCAGCCCGTCGTTTTACCTAAACCTTGCCCCGGTTTGCTGGCCTTGCGCTGCAACATCACTATCTGACGCGGACTGCGGGATAAGTGCGGACCTTCCGGGCGTAAGCCGCCAGGCTGTTGCAGGCTGGTGTCGATCCCCCATTCCACACAGAACTCAGCAATGTTCTGGCTGGTGGGATCGCCAGGCTGGCTCAGATACATGGCGGTATCAAAGCCGATCCCGCCGCAGCCAATGATGGCAACGCGTTTGCCCACCGGCGCTTTATCGCGCAGGACGTCGAGATAGCTCAGCACTTTAGGGTGATCGATCCCCGCGATCGGTGGCATCCGTGGTTCGATCCCACTGGCGAGGATCGCCTCGTCAAAAGTTTCCAGATCGCGCGCGGTGACAATGTGGTTCAGCCTTAGCGTCACGCCCGTCACGTCGATCATCCGACGGTAGTAGCGCAGGGTTTCATAGAATTCTTCTTTGCCGGGGATCTGTTTGGCGATATTAAACTGTCCGCCAATCTCGCTATGGGCGTCAAACAGCGTCACGTGATGCCCGCGCGCGGTGGCATTAATGGCGAAGGCGAGGCCAGCAGGACCCGCGCCGACAACCGCCAGATTTTTCGGCACAGTTACCGCAACGATCGGCATTTTGGTTTCATGGCAGGCGCGTGGATTCACCAGACAAGAGGTGACTTTGCCGACGAAGATCTGATCCAGGCAGGCCTGGTTGCAACCGATACAGGTATTGATTTCATCCGCTCGTCCGCTTTGCGCTTTTGACAGCAGTTCGGCGTCGGCGAGGAACGGACGGGCCATCGACACCATATCGGCATCGCCGCGGGCCAGAATGTCATCGGCGACTTTAGGATCGTTAATGCGGTTGGTGGTGACCAGGGGGATCGTCACATGACCTTTCAGCTTGCGCGTCACCCAGCTAAATGCACCCCGCGGCACCGGGGTGGCGATGGTGGGGATACGCGCCTCGTGCCAGCCAATACCGGTGTTGATAATGGTTGCGCCTGCGGCTTCTACAGCCTGCGCCAACTGGACTGTTTCCTCGAAGGTGCCGCCGTTTTCTACCAGATCGAGCATCGACAGGCGGAAGATAATAATAAAGTCATTGCCGGCACGCTGACGTACTGCCCGTACCACCTCGACGGCAAAACGCATGCGGTTGGCATAATCACCGCCCCATTCGTCGTCGCGCTGATTGGTGCGCAGGGTCAGGAATTCGTTGATGAGATACCCTTCCGAGCCCATCACTTCCACGCCATCGTAGCCCGCTTCTCGCGCCAGCTGCGCGCAGTGGGCAAAATCCTCAATCAGCTGCAGCACTTCATCGTGCGTCAGTTCATGCGGCGTAAAACGGTTGATGGGGGCCTGAATGGCAGAAGGCGCCACCAGATGCGGCTGATAGCTGTAACGCCCGGTATGCAGGATTTGCAGAGCGATTTTGCCGCCTTCGTCATGCACGGCATCGGTAATCACGCGATGATGCGCGAGCTGGCTGGTATCGTTCAGCACCGCGCCGCCTTCCATACCCACGCCGGATAACGATGGCGCAATGCCTCCGGTCACAATCAGAGCCACGCCGTGACGGGCGCGTTCGGCATAGAACGCGGCCAACCGTTCTGCCCCGTCGGGATATTCCTCCAGCCCGGTATGCATTGAACCCATCAGCACGCGGTTTTTAAGCGTGGTGAAGCCTAAATCGAGCGGGGCGAACAGCGACGGATAGCTCATAAACGTGTCCAGTATGTAAAATTATTGTTATGTGGTCGGATGAGTTAATAATTTAGCCGTCGCAGCGTAAAAGGGAAAAGGGGAATGCCGTGATTGTGATGGGATTCAAAAAAGGAGTGGAGCCAGAGAACGAATTTGCCGGATGGCGGCTACGCCTGAGCCTACAAAGGACACACTTTCGTAGGTCAGATACTCGCAGCGCCATCCGACAGGTATTACATCTGCTCCACGCTCACCCGTAATGCTGCCAGGGCTTTGCGTGTTGATCGCAACACCAGATCGCATTGCTCGATCGTTAACGTTAGCGGCGGTTCGATGCGGATCGTCTTGGCATTGTTCAGCGTCCCGGCGACCAGCACCCGCTGGCGGAACATCTCACTGGCAAAGTTATAGCCGATTTCATTATCGACAAACTCAATCGCCATCAACATGCCTTTGCCGCGTACATCGTGTACCAGATCCGGGTATTCCCGCGCAAGCTGGCGGAAACCATCCAGCAACATATCGCCTTTCTGCTCTGCCTGAGCCGGTAAATTTTGCTCCAGCAGGACGTTAATGGTGGCCAGCGCCGCCGCACAAGCGAGCGGGTTGCCGCCAAACGTAGTGGTATGCAGGAAAGGATTATCGAACAGGACGGAGAACACCTCTTCGGTGGCAATGGTTGCGCCAATCGGCATCACGCCGCCGCCCAACGCTTTTGCCAGACACATAATATCCGGCTGCACGTTTTCGTGCTCGCAGGCGAACATTTTGCCGGTACGACCCATGCCGGTCTGCACTTCGTCAAGGATCATCAGTGCGCCAAACTCATCACAGAGCTTACGAACGGCGGTCAAATACCCTTGCGGCGGCAGGATCACGCCCCCTTCGCCCTGAATAGGCTCAAGGATCACGGCGGCGACGTCGTCACCGGTCTTTTTACACTCGCTGAGCATGGTACGCATCGCGTTAATATCGCCAAATGGCACATGGCGGAATCCCGGCAGCAGCGGCATAAAGGGTTTACGGAAGGTGGATTTCGCCGTGGCGGATAGCGCGCCGAGGGATTTACCATGGAATGCGCCGCTGGTGGCAATAAATGTAAATTTACCGCGCGGCGATTGATACGCTTTCGCCAGCTTCAGGGCGGCTTCAACCGACTCGGTCCCGCTGTTACAGAAAAAACTGTATTTCAGTTTACCGGGCGCCAGTGCGGCGAGGGTTTTTGCCAGCATGGCCCGCAACGGGTCAAGTAACTCCTGGCTGTGCAGAGGTTGTTTCGCGAGTTGGTTCTGTACGGCGGAAACCACGACTGGATTACGGTGCCCCACATTGAAAATGCCAAAACCGCCCAGGCAATCAACAAACTCCTGTCCCTGGGTGTCGACAAGCGTATTAAGGCTTCCCGCTTGCCACTCTACGGCTCCGTAATCCCCGCCTGCAGTTACAGATTTTCGATACTCTAAGAACCCCGGATTGACATGCTCCTTAAAGTACTCAATCACCTCTCGGTTTAATGATTTCATTTCCTCATGATCAAGCGTGCGCTTTTCGATGAGATTCAGTGCGTGTGCGCTGCAGGCCAGGGCCGATGCGCTGGAAGGTAACCTGTTCAAAATATGCTCCCGGAGCTGGCGTATCACATGATACTGATTTAAGTATTGCAGGGATTGCGCCATTCCGGCGCGCATAGCAAAAATCGGGATAAACACCAGGAAACATCTTATTTGTGCAGCATTTAATGCCGGTATTTAACATTTGCTGGCATTTTGCCCAGATTTGACACCTGAAAACAGATCGAATAAACGCGTATTTGCGCTAAAAATGGGCAATATTTGCACTGTGACGGTGCGGAGAAGAAGCGTAATTGAATAGTTACTTAATGAAAGTACTTTAAATCAATGAATTAGAATGCGTACAGATTTTGAGGTTTAATCGCAAATTGCGATCTAAATCAAATTTAACAACTAAAGATAAAAAAATTATCGCCGAAATAACATAAGCCGAAAGAGTTAACAACCAGATAACCTGCACAGGACGCAATCATGTCTGCTCATCCCTACGTTAGTCAGCAAAATACACCGCTGGATGATGATATCACCCTCATGTCCACCACCGACTTACAAAGCTATATCACTCATGCTAACGATACCTTTGTCCAGGTCAGCGGCTATCAACTGAATGAATTGCTCGATAAGCCGCACAACCTGGTTCGTCATCCGGACATGCCAAAAGCGGCATTCGCGGATATGTGGTACACCCTCAAACAGGGTGAGCCGTGGAGCGGCATTGTGAAAAACCGGCGTAAGAATGGCGATCACTACTGGGTGAGGGCCAACGCGGTGCCGATGGTGCGGGAAGGGCGAGTGACCGGGTATATGTCGATTCGCACCCGGGCAACTGACGAAGAGATTGCGGCAGTAGAGCCTTTATATAAGGCGCTGAATGAAGGACGTTGCAACCGACGTATTCATAAAGGTTTGGTGGTACGCAAAGGCTGGCTGGGTAAACTCCCGGCACTGCCGATTCGCTGGCGGGTACGCAGCGTGATGGCATTGATGTTTGTGGTACTGGCGACCGCATTGCAGCAAATGGGCGGCGAATGGCCGTTACTGTTGATGAGTGCGTTGGTAATGCTGCTGGGGACGGCTATTTTCGAATGGCAAATTGTGCGTCCCATCGAGAATGTCGCGCGTCAGGCGTTGAAAGTGGCGACCGGTGAGCGCAACAGCGTGTCGCATCTTAACCGCAGCGATGAACTGGGCTTGATGCTGCGAGCGGTGGGGCAACTGGGGTTAATGTGCCGTTGGCTCATCCATGATGTTTCCAGCCAGGTGAGTTGTGTGCGTAGCGACAGCGAAACGCTGGCGAAAGGCAGTGATGATTTGACCAAGCATACGCAGCAGACCGTAGAGAATGTGCAGGAAACGGTGACCACCATGAATCAGATGGCGGCGTCGGTGAAACAAAACTCTGAGACCGCCGCCGCAGCCGATAAACTCTCGATCGCCGCCAGCAGCGCGGCAACGCACGGCGGCGAGGCGATGGATACCGTCATCAAAACCATGGACGATATCGCCAACAGCACTCAGCGGATCGGCACCATTACCACGCTGATTAACGATATTGCTTTCCAGACCAATATTCTGGCCTTGAACGCCGCCGTTGAAGCTGCGAGGGCGGGCGAGCAAGGGAAAGGGTTCGCGGTGGTGGCGGGAGAAGTGCGTCACCTTGCCAGTCGTAGCGCCAGTGCGGCCAATGATATCCGCAAGCTGATTGATGCCAGCGCCGATAAGGTGCAGTCCGGCTCCGATCAGGTACACGCCGCGGGGCGCACGATGGACGATATTGTGGCGCAGGTGCAAAACGTCACTCAGTTGATCGCCCAAATCAGCCACTCAACGCTGGAACAGTCCGATGGTCTTTCCAGCCTGACTCGCGCGGTCAATGAACTGAGCAGCATTACGCAGAAAAACGCTGAACTGGTTGAAGAGAGCGCCCAGATTTCCACGATGGTGAAACATCGCGCGGGTCGTCTGGAAGATGCGGTCACGGTGCTGCATTAATCTTAACAACCGCAGGCGTAACGCCGGGCACACGGGTTCCGCCTGCTGCGCAGATTAATCTAACTGCGTAATATCCAGCGCGGCGCGATCGATAATACCAATGATTTTTTTGATCTGCGCCTCGCTGGTATCGCCATGATTGACGCGTAGGTCCAGCACGGCTTTAAAGTTCTCCAGTGCGCGTTTCATCTGTGGATTTTTACGTAATTCAAAACCCACACAACGGGCTTTAATACGTTCGTGGATATGTTCCAGATGTTCGCGGTTCTCATCCAGCCACTGCAGACCTTGAGTCGTGATGGCAATCTGCTTACGCCCGCCTTCCTCGTCGCTGATGGCGATCAGTGCCTGATCCTGCAACAGATCCAGCGTCGGATAGATAACGCCAGGGCTCGGGGTGTAGTTACCCTGAGTCAGGGTTTCAATCGCTTTAATCAGTTCATAGCCGTGGCTGGCGTCGCGGGTCAGGATATCCAGAATCACCAGGCGTAATTCGCCGTGACCGAAGAAGCGCTGGCGACGACCACCACCTCCGCCGCGACCGTGGCGGCGTCCGCAACCCTGTTCGTGGTGATGTTCCTGGTGACAGCCTGCGTGGCGATGCTCTTCACTTTTGCAGCAGCCTGCATGGTGCTCACTGTGGCGGCTTTCGTGGTGATGTCCTTCACCCTTGCAGCAGCCTTCGTGTTGGTGCTCTGTATGTTTACAGCAACCTTCATGATGGTTTTGCATCATCGTCTCCTGATGTTGTTTAGATATATCTAATTTATATCTAAAGTTTATCGGCTTGCAAGTCTATAAAATAATTTTTGTTTAATTTGATGATTATTAATGATTTTCATGGATTGCTGATCGCTGTTTAATCACAAGCTGACTATATCAAAAAAGTGCTTGCAATCTTTTTGATTAGCAATCATTATCATTTAAAAATAAATTTAGATATATCGTATTATCTTCACGAAGGCGAAAAAATGACAAAAAACACCTCACGCTACCCACAGCGCGTTCGCAATGAACTGCGCTTCCGTGAACTTACCGTCCTGCGCGTAGAACGTATTAGCGCGGGTTTTCAGCGCATCGTACTGGGCGGTGACGCGCTGGACGGTTTTAGCTCGCACGGTTTTGATGACCATACCAAGGTCTTTTTCCCGGAGCCGGGCAGCCATTTTGTGCCGCCTGTTGTCACCGATGAAGGCATTGTCTGGGCTGACGGCGTACGTCCGCTCTCCCGTGACTACACGCCGTTGTATGACGAAGCGCGCCATGAGCTGGCGCTGGATTTTTATATTCATGACGGTGGCGTGGCGAGCACATGGGCGATGAATGCTCGCGAGGGTGACAAGCTGACGATCGGTGGTCCGCGCGGTTCTTTGGTGGTGCCGGAGGATTATGCGTATCAGGTTTACGTGTGTGATGAATCAGGCATGCCCGCGCTGCGCCGACGGCTGGAGTCGCTCAGCCGTTTAGCGGTACGCCCGAACGTAACGGCGCTGGTAAACGTGCAGGATGCGGCGTATCAGGACTATTTTGCCCATCTCGACGAGTTTACTATTCAGTGGTTTATCGGCCATGACGAACAGGTGGTGAACGAACATTTATCGCGGCTGAACGTGCCCGCAGACGATTATTTCATCTGGATTACCGGCGAAGGCAAGGCGGTAAAAAACCTCAGCGTTCGCTTTGAAACCGAGGCGTTCGATCAGCAACTGGTGCGCGCAACGGCTTACTGGCATCAACGCCGTTAATCAGTAATTCGATGGCGGCACGCCAAACGCCTGGCGAAATGCATAGCTAAATGCCGCGGTGCTGGAATACCCCACATCCAGCGCCACGGCAGTTACGCTTTTATTTTTTTTCAGCATTAATACCGATTCCAGAATACGCATTTTTTGCTTCCAGACGCTGAAGGGCAATCCGGTTTCTTTTTTGAAATGGCGTGAAAAGGTACGGGCTGACATGCCCAGATGCTGTGCCCAGTATTCAACCGAATGCTCCAGGGCCGGGGATTCCTGAATTGTCCGGCACACTTTGGTTAATTCGCGATCGTGCGGCCAGGGTAATACAAAAGCGACTTCCGGGAGCTGCAGAATAATATCGACCAGAACACTAACCAGCTTACCCTCTTTTGACTGGCTATCATAATGGCCCGAAATTAAATTGGTGGCGTAATGAATAAACTCTCTGGCGAAATCACTGATCGCCACCACTTTACATTCATTGATGCTCTCTTCAAGAAAACCCGGCTTAATATCCAGATTCTCTAAATACACATCATCCAGTGCCCAGACCGCATGCTCGGTATTATTGGGGATCCAGATGCCATAATGCGCTGGAATTATCCAGCATTTGCCGGCGACATCAATTCGCATGCTGCCTTTACGGGCGAAATGAAACTGCATAAAAGAGTGCGAATGCAGCGGAACATGATGGTTGGCTTCCAGGACATAAGAACGGAAGTACACGTCCTGCGGCAGCTCCGTAATGGAGTTATCGGGAAATGAATTCCACTGTTTTTGCGCGAGAGTCTCCATAAATAAATCGTCAATGCTCCCGGTGATGTGTCCGATATTCGATAGATCTTGTCCGCAGATCATAATACATGCATTCAGTTTTCCATAATAATCTTGCGTAACGATTTTTAGCCCACTTTGGTAAATACCATGAACACGCTTTGTTCAGATGCTGTCATCGTCAATGAAACAAATGATAACTGGACCCGAATGGGGAAAGAGCTGCTTTCGCAAGCGGATATCCAGATTAATGGCTCTCGTGCCTGGGATATTCAGCTTCATCATGCCGGTTTCTTTAAGCGGGTACTGCAACAAGGCTCGTTAGGGCTGGGTGAAAGCTATATGGAAGGCTGGTGGGACTGCGAGCGGCTCGATATTCTGTTCTGCAAAATTCTCAAAGCAAAACTCGACCAGCAAATGCCGGGCAACCTGAAAGATATTTTACGCATTGCCAGCGCCCGCCTGTTTAATTTGCAGTCGCGGAGCCGCGCGTGGATTGTCGGTAAAGAGCATTATGATATTGGGAACGATCTTTTTGCGCTGATGCTGGATCCGCACATGCAATATTCCTGTGGTTACTGGAAAGACGCCACCACATTAGACGAAGCGCAAAATGCCAAATTGAAAATGATTTGTGAGAAGCTACAACTCAAACCGGGTATGCGTTTACTCGATATCGGTTGTGGCTGGGGCGGACTGGCGGAATATGCAGCGCGTCATTATGGCGTGGCGGTCGAAGGCGTCACTATCTCTAAAGAGCAGCAGAAAATGGCGCAACAGCGCTGTGAAGGGCTGGACGTTAACATTCTGCTGCAGGATTATCGTGACCTCGATAAACACTACGATCGCATTGTTTCCGTGGGGATGTTCGAACACGTCGGGCCGAAAAACTACGACACCTATTTCAGCATCGCCGACCGTTGTTTAAAACCGGACGGGCTGTTCCTGCTGCATACCATTGGCAGCAACAAAAAGGGGATGAGCGTCGATCCGTGGATCAATAAATACATTTTCCCGAACGGTTGCTTACCGGCGATTTCGCATATTGCCGAGGCCAGCGAATCGCGCTTTGTTATGGAAGACTGGCATAACTTTGGCAGCGATTACGATAAAACGCTGATGGCCTGGCACGAGCGTTTTAATCAGGCATGGCCGGAGCTGTCTTCACGTTACTCCGCCACCTTCAGAAGAATGTTTAATTACTATTTATGCGCCTGCGCCGGGGCTTTCCGCGCCAGAGATATTGAGCTTTGGCAGGTACTGTTTAGCCGCGGCGTCGAGGGTGGCCTCCGCGTTTATCGTTAACGTTCTGCCTGATGCGCGAAGCGCATCAGGCATTTATGGCTTAGCTCAATTCACTCTCTGCCAGCGCTTTAAATACCATTGCGACGGCATGCGCGCCGGGGTCCATATTACCCAACAAGCTTTCGCTGCTCAGATACGATGCGCGACCTGCATTGGCTTTGCTCGACAGGCAGGTTCGTTCGGCTCCGGCTTGCGCGGCGTCAAAAGCGGCATGCAGGTTGTGCGGCTGCGCCAGCAGTGAGGTCAGTGCGGGTTGCAGGGCATCTATCATGGTGCGATCGCCTTCGTCTGCGCCGCCGTAGAACTTCATCTGCGCCAGACCTGTATTCAGCGCTTCGGCAACGTTAGCTCCCTGCTCCAGTTTCTGCCCGGCGGCAGTAAAGAAAATAGACATCAGCACGCCGCTGGAACCGCCCATCACCACGGTCAGACGTTCGCCAATCAGCGCGAACAGTGTGGCAAGGTCATCCAGCGGAAGCTGCTGACGCTGCAGCAGACTGGCAATTTCACGCGCGCCAGCGGCAAAGGTTGAACCCGTATCGCCATCGCCGACTTTGGCATCCAGCGCGTTGAGATGTGCTTCCAGACCGGAAAGCGTTCCGGTGATAAGCTCCACAATCCCGGCGACCAGCGCGTTGGCAGAGGGCTGGAATTCCACGCGCGCGCTGCGCTGGGATGATGGCGCGTAGCTGATTTCACGCGGTGGGACGGGAGTCGGCCAGTTGCTGGTTTCCACTTCGGTCAGCAGCGCTTTTTCGATGCTCTCTTCAAGCACGATGGCCGTCAGTGAGAATCCTTTCATATCCAACGCGGTGACCAGCGAGGCCGGACCAATCAGCCAGTCGATACGCGGGTACAGCGGACTGCTTGCCAGTTCGCGGGTGATAATAGCCATTTCCGCAACGGACACGCCGCCAAGATTGTTAATCATCACCGCCACTCTGCCGGTTTCAGGCAGGACCGTCAGTAGCTTATCCACCATCAGATTCACCACCTGCGCACTGTTTTGCGTATCGATAACCGAGGCTCCCGGTTCGCCGTGAATCCCCATGCCCAGCTCTGCATGACCCGGATGATGGCGCGGCGCGGCGTCGGTTTCTTGCGGCAGATGGCAGCTGGAAAGCGCAACACCCAGGCTGAAGGTGTTGTTGGCTGCGTACTGCGCTTCACGCAGGACGGTGGCGAGGTTATAGCCGCGTTCAGCGAAATAGCCGGCGATTTTATGCACCAGGATGGTTCCCGCAATGCCACGCGGATGTTTGTTATCCGGCAGGGAGATATCGTCACCGACTATCAGCATTTCAACGTTGTAGCCCAGGCGTCGCGCTTTCTCGGCGGCGAGACCGAAATTAAGACGGTCACCAGTGTAGTTCTTCACGATCAACAGACAGCCAGCCTCACCGGTCACTGCCTGAATAGCGGTCAGTACCGCATCCACGCTCGGGGAGGCGAACACGTCGCCGCAGACCGCCGCGGTCAGCATTCCTTTGCCGATAAACCCAACGTGCGCGGGTTCGTGTCCTGAACCGCCGCCGGAGATCACCGCCACGTTATTTTTGTTAAGGTCGCGGCGAACCACGATGCGAATGGCCGGATCGCTCTCCAGACGCGCCAGGTTATTCCACGGGCTGGTGATAATTGTACCGTCGATCACGTCGCTAACGAGATGGGGGCGTTGATTAAAAAAGAATTGAGACATAACGGCTCCTCGAGGTTGAGTGTAAGACAAACCCCCGAATGCATGTTCATGGTGCGGAGGCGATAGAGAGATTCTGGCGAAGTCAGCATGGAAAAAAACAACGCGAAAATGAGTTTCATTACGAAACGTGATTGCTGTTTTTTGTTCCGAAATGAAACTTAATTAGGCGAGAAATCATCACAATGCGAACCAGCTCGACTTTTTTCTCCTGGGATCAGAGCAGGCCACACGGCGCAGTCAGTCTTTTTTGCGGGGTTTTACGCAGGATGGCGCGTAATTGGAGAAATTTATCATCGTGTTTGTCGGTGATTTCGCGGTAAAGGAACGGATCGAGATCGCAAACCTCATTATTTTTGTGGTTAAGTGTTCCAATATGAAACGCATGTCATTTTTATCTGTTCCATATCAGAACAAAATAACGAAAGATTTTTTTGTGCACGCCTCGCCATACAGTTATTACATCGCTCCGGTACGTCCGCTTTCGCCGTCAACATCAGGCTAAACGGGTTAACGCCAGGGCTCACCATGTAAAAACATGTACTTATTTGAGGATGAAAGGAATGCTAAAAGTTATTCAATCTCCAGCCAAATATCTCCAGGGTCCTGACGCTTCTACCTTATTTGGTCAATACGCTAAAAATCTGGCGGACAGCTTTTTCGTGATTGCGGACGACTTCGTGATGAAGCTGGCGGGAGAAAAGGTACTCAGTGGCCTGCACAGCCATGACATTAGCTGCCACGCGGAACGCTTCAACGGTGAATGCAGCCATGTTGAAATTAATCGCCTGATTGCCATTCTGAAAAAACACGGTTGCCGCGGCGTGGTTGGGATTGGTGGCGGGAAAACGTTAGATACCGCCAAAGCGATTGGTTATTACCAGAAGCTGCCGGTAGTGGTGATCCCGACCATCGCCTCTACCGATGCGCCAACCAGCGCGCTGTCCGTTATCTATACCGAAGCGGGTGAATTTGAAGAGTATCTGATCTACCCGAAAAACCCGGATATGGTGGTGATGGATACCGCAATTATTGCCAAAGCGCCGGTACGTCTGCTGGTGGCCGGGATGGGCGATGCGCTCTCGACCTGGTTTGAAGCGAAAGCCTGTTATGACGCTCGGGCGACCAGCATGGCGGGCGGGCAGTCCACCGTGGCGGCGCTGAGCCTGGCGCGCCTGTGCTATGATACCCTGCTGGCGGAAGGCGAAAAGGCACGCTTAGCCGCCCAGGCTGGTGTGGTGACCGATGCGCTGGAACGTATTGTCGAAGCCAACACCTACCTCAGCGGTATCGGTTTTGAAAGCAGCGGACTTGCGGGGGCACATGCCATCCATAACGGCTTTACGATTCTGGAAGAGTGCCACCATCTGTACCACGGTGAAAAAGTCGCCTTTGGTACGCTGGCGCAGCTGGTGCTGCAGAACAGCCCGATGGAAGAGATCGAAACCGTGCTGAATTTCTGTCAGAAAGTGGGCCTGCCGGTAACGTTAGCGGAAATGGGCGTAAAAGATGACATTGATGGCAAGATCATGGCCGTGGCTAAAGCCACCTGCGCAGAAGGTGAAACCATTCACAATATGCCGTTCCCGGTGACGCCTGAAAGCGTACATGCCGCTATTTTGACGGCAGACCTGCTGGGACAGCAGTGGCTGGCGCGTTAATCGGGCATCGGTAAATTTACCCAGCATCTTCTCCCCCTCTGACAGTCTCTGCCGGAGGGGTTGTCTATGGTAAAACAGCGGAAATGGATATGACGGCGCATACGCATAGCATCGGGCAGGAAGTCTCTTCGGTTCTCGCCCAGTCCTGGCATCGTTGCAGCAAGTTCATGCAGCGGGAAACCTGGCAGGCGCCGCATCAGGCGCAAGGGCTGACCTTTGAGTCGATTTGTCGTCGTAAGACGGCGCTGCTCACGATTGCGCAGGCCGCGCTGGAAGATGCCTGGGAGTTTATGGACGGTCGTCCGTGCGCGCTGCTGATTCTGGATGAATCGGCCTGTATTCTCAGCCGTTGCGGCGATCCGCAGACGATAGAACAGCTGGCGGAGCTTGGGTTTCGCGACGGCAGCTATTGCGCGGAAAGCATTATCGGCAGCTGTGCGCTGTCGCTGGCGACAATGCCGGGCCAGCCGACAAAAACCTCTGGCGCTCAGCACTTTAAACAGGCGCTGCATCCGTGGTCGTTTTGCTCGACGCCAGTGTTCGATAACCATGGGCGTCTGTTTGGCTCCATCTCATTATGCTGTCTGGTAGAGCATGAGTCCGTTTCTGATTTATCCCTGACGCTGGCGATTGCCAGAGAAGTCGGCAATTCATTGCTGACCGACAGCCTGCTGGCAGAATCCAACCGCCATCTGAACCAGATGTACGGGCTGCTGGAGAGCATGGATGATGGCGTGATGGCCTGGAATGAGCAGGGGGTGTTGCAGTTCCTCAATGCGCGCGCGGCGCTGCTTTTGCATCTCGATGCGCAGGCCAGCCAGGGCAAAAACATTCACGACCTGCTCAATATGCCCATGCTGCTGCGTCGGGCAATTAAACATGCCCGCGGTCTGAATCACGTCGAAGTCACTTTTGAAAGCCAGCACCAGTTTGTTGATGCTGTTATCACCCTGAAGCCGATTGTTGAGGAGCAGGGCAACAGCTTTATCCTGCTGCTGCACCCGGTGGAGCAAATGCGTCAGCTGATGACCAGCCAGCTTGGTAAGGTGAGCCACACCTTTGAGCAGATGTCGACGGACGATCCAGAAACCCGACGCTTGATCCATTTTGGTCGCCAGGCGGCAAGGGGGAGTTTCCCGATCCTGCTGTGTGGGGAAGAGGGCGTCGGGAAAGAGTTGCTGAGCCAGGCCATTCACAATGAAAGCGAACGCGCCAGCGGGCCGTATATCGCCGTGAACTGTCAGCTGTATGCCAACAGCGTGCTGGGGCAGGATTTTATGGGCAGTGCGCCCACCGATGATGAAAATGGTCGGTTGAGCCGCCTTGAGCTGGCGAACGGCGGCACGCTGTTTCTGGAGAAAATTGAATATCTGGCGCCGGAGCTGCAATCCGCGCTGCTACAGGTGATCAAGCAGGGGGTGTTAACCCGTCTTGATGCCCGTCGGCTGATTCCGGTGGATGTGAAAGTGATCGCCACCACTACGGTTGATCTCGCTAATTTGGTGGAGCAAAACCGCTTTAGCCGCCAACTGTATTACGCGCTGCACTCTTTTGAGATTGTTATCCCGCCGCTACGAGCGCGGCGTAACAGTATTCCCTCGCTGATTTATACGCGACTGAATAGCCTGAAAAAACGCTTTTCATACAGCCTGAAGATCGACGATGACGCGCTGGCACAACTGGTGGCTTATTCGTGGCCGGGCAATGACTTCGAGCTGAACAGCATTATCGAAAACATCGCTATCAGTAGCGATAACGGGCATATCCGGCTGAGTAATTTACCTGATTATCTGTTTGCCGAGCGTCCCGGTCTGGAGACGGCGTCTTCCCTGCTGCCTGCCAGCCTGACGTTTACCGCTATCGAAAAAGAGGCGATTATCCATGCCGCCCGCGTCACCAGTGGGCGAGTACAGGAGATGTCGCAACTGCTGAATATTGGTCGCACCACCTTGTGGCGTAAGATGAAGCAGTACGACATCGACGCCAGCCAGTTTAAGCGCAAACATCTGGAGTAGTTTCTTCGATTCTGGCCATGGAGAACAGCGCATCCGACAGCCGGTTGATATAACGCTTGGGTTCATCGCGTAACGTCAGCGTTCTGTCCATCGCGATGAGGATCCGCTCCAGCCGCCGTGCCAGGGTGCGCGCAACGTGTAGCTGTGCCGATGCCAGATTTTTCCCCGGAATGACAAATTCTTTCAGGGGGCCGCTCTGCGCCATATTGCGGTCAATAAGTTGCTCCAGCGCCTGAATATCCTCGGCGTTAATCGTCTGCGTTAAGCGGGCGAGACCTTTCTCATCGCTGGCGAGTTCCGCCCCCAGCACAAACAGCATCTTCTGGATGGCATGCAGATCCTGGCGTAATTCTGCCTGGCGCGAGCTGGCATAGCAGACGCCAAGCTGGGAAATCAGTTCATCCACCGTACCGTAGGCGTTAACGCGGATGTCGTCTTTGTCGATACGGCTGCCGCCAAACAGCGCGGTCGTGCCTTTATCACCGGTTCGGGTATAGATGCGGTACATTTATTTTATCTCGCTGAAGGGAAGCACTTTGACCAGTTGGCCTGCATTGGCGCCGAGTGTGCGGATGTGGGCTATCCCGGCGGCGATATGCCCGCAGACCAGCGCCCGATCCTCGGGTAGCTGGGCGTGGGTTAGGGCAATATCACCACAGGCGCTGAGGCCGAGACCCACGCGTAGCGTTGAGCTTTTAGCCGCCAGCTTGCTGAGGGCCAGCGCGCAGTCATGCTCGTCGCAACAGATTGTCCGGCAAGGGACGCCTTGCTCTTCCAGCCCCCAGCATAGTTCATCAAGCTCGCGCGTATCCTGCCAGCGTGAGTGATAAAACAGATGTACGCCCGGTGATGAAAGTGACATTGCGCCCCCTTATTGATCAGAATGCCTGACGGAAGATCCCGGCAATTTCTTTCTCGTTCCCTTTACGCGGGTTGGAGAAGGCATTGCCGTCTTTCAGCGCCATTTCCGCCATATACGGGAAATCGGCTTCTTTGACGCCCAGCTCGCGCAGATGCTGCGGAATACCGATATCGGCTGACAGGCGAGCGATGGCGCGAATCGCCAACTCAGCGGCATCCATGGTGGACAGACCATCGGTGTTCTCACCCATAAACTCCGCGATGTCGGCAAATTTCTCCGGATTAGCGATCAGGTTATAGCGTGCCACGTGCGGCAGCAGGACGGCGTTTGCTACGCCGTGCGGCATGTCATACAGACCGCCAAGCTGATGCGCCATCGCGTGAACGTAGCCAAGGTTGGCGTTGTTGAAGGCCATACCCGCCAGCAAAGAGGCATAGGCCATGTTCTCGCGAGCTTTCAGGTTGCTGCCCAGCGCTACGGCCTGGCGTAAGTTGCGGGCGATCAGACGAATTGCCTGGATAGCGGCGGCGTCGGTAACCGGGTTGGCATCTTTTGAAATATAGGCCTCAACGGCGTGAGTCAGGGCGTCCATTCCGGTTGCCGCAGTCAGTGGCGCAGGTTTGCCGAGCATCAGCAGTGGGTCATTGATGGAAACCGACGGCAGGTTGCGCCAGCTGACAATCACAAACTTCACTTTGGTTTTGGTATTGGTCAGCACGCAGTGGCGGGTGACTTCGCTGGCGGTACCGGCGGTGGTATTCACCGCGACGATCGGCGGCAGCGGATTGGTCAGGGTTTCAATCCCGGCATAGCTATAGAGATCGCCTTCGTGCGTCGCTGCGATGCCGATGCCTTTACCGCAGTCATGCGGGCTACCACCGCCGACGGTAACGATGATATCGCATTGCTCTTTACGAAAAACGTCCAGGCCGTCGCGCACGTTGGTGTCTTTAGGGTTTGGCTCGACGCCGTCAAACACCACCACGTCAATACCGGCTTCACGCAGATGTTCGAGGGTTTTATCAACCGCGCCGTCCTTAATGGCTCGCAGACCTTTATCAGTCACCAGCAGCGCTTTTTTACCACCCAACAGTTTGCAGCGTTCGCCAACGACGGAAATAGCATTCGGGCCAAAAAAGTTCACATTTGGCACCAGGTAATCAAACATACGATAGCTCATAATTTACCTTCTTAGATTTAAATTATAATTCAGAGAAACAATTCAGTGCGGTTTGTGCTAATAACATGTCTTGTTCGACAGTACCGCCACTTACGCCGACAGCACCGATTAATTTATCGTTTAACATGACAGGTAAGCCGCCGCCAAAAATAACAATGCGCTGTTGATTTGTTAGCTGTAAACCATATAGTGACGCACCCGGTTGTACCGCGTCGGTAATTTCATGGGTCCCCTGCCGCAGACAGCAGGCGGTATACGCTTTATTAAGAGAAATATCACAACTGGTGACAAACGCGTCGTCCATGCGTTGCATCAGCAGCGTGTTGCCGCCGCGATCCACCACGGAAAAGACTACCGGCACGTTGATCTCAAGCGCTTTAGCCTCGACGGCCTGCGCCATTTTTTTCGCCGCCGCCAGCGTAATGGTGGCGATTGGTTGGCTCTTATTCACAGTCTCTCCTGAAAATGTTGTAGGGCTGAGGTCACGAAAATATCGCGATACAGCTATTTTTTTATCATTGGGTTTGGCTTTATTTTCTCGCCGCGCGTTATTAAGTCAATAGGGTGAAAATTTAAAAAGTATTAATTTGATTTTGTGTGTTGGTGTTTATTGATAATGATCATTTAACTTCGTCACAATTCGCTCCGGATATTCCTGAGAACCGTTTCAATATGGAACGATGAATTTTTATTACGTGCCAAATTGGAACGAAATTAATTTTATTTTTTTATTGCTGTGCTCATTTAGAGTTCGGCCATTGCTGATGAAAGGCGAATGCCGGGTGGTGTGTCCCCGGCAATACGGCCCGGCGTCCCTATTTTTTATCTTTTGAGTCCATAAACTATGAGAAGATCAAAACGATTCGAAGTGCTTGCGAAGCGCCCTGTAAATCAGGATGGGCTGATTGGCGAATGGCCTGAAGAGGGGCTGATCGCCATGGAAAGCCCCTACGATCCGGCTTCGTCGGTGAAGGTAGAGAATGGTCGTATTGTTGAGCTGGACGGCAAGAGCCGCGCCGAGTTCGACATGATTGACCGTTTTATTGCCGACTACGCGATTAACGTAGCTGAAACTGAACGGGCAATGCGGCTCGACGCGCTGGAGATCGCCAGAATGCTGGTGGATATCCACGTTAGCCGGGAAGAGATTGTTGCTATTACCACCGCTATCACCCCGGCGAAAGCGGTGGAGGTGATGGCGCAAATGAACGTGGTGGAAATGATGATGGCGCTGCAAAAAATGCGCGCCAGACGCACGCCGTCCAACCAGTGCCATGTCACCAACCTGAAAGACAACCCGGTACAGATTGCCGCCGATGCGGCTGAAGCGGGGATCCGTGGTTTTTCAGAACAGGAAACGACGGTCGGGATCGCCCGCTATGCACCGTTTAACGCCCTGGCGCTGCTGGTCGGTTCCCAGTGCGGTCGCCCCGGCGTGCTCACGCAATGTTCCGTTGAGGAGGCGACTGAGCTGGAGCTGGGGATGTGCGGGTTAACCAGCTACGCCGAAACCGTGTCGGTATACGGTACAGAGTCGGTGTTTACCGACGGCGATGATACGCCGTGGTCCAAAGCGTTTCTCGCCTCGGCCTATGCGTCTCGCGGACTGAAAATGCGTTACACCTCTGGCACCGGTTCGGAAGCGCTGATGGGCTATTCCGAGAGTAAATCGATGCTCTATCTGGAGTCGCGCTGCATCTTTATCACCAAAGGCGCGGGCGTACAGGGGCTGCAAAACGGTGCGGTCAGCTGTATTGGCATGACCGGCGCGGTGCCGTCGGGGATCCGCGCGGTGCTGGCGGAAAACCTGATTGCCTCAATGCTCGACCTTGAAGTGGCCTCCGCCAATGACCAGACCTTTTCCCACTCTGATATTCGCCGTACCGCCCGTACCCTGATGCAAATGCTTCCCGGCACCGACTTTATCTTCTCCGGCTATAGCGCCGTACCGAACTACGACAACATGTTTGCCGGGTCGAACTTCGACGCGGAAGACTTCGATGATTACAACATTCTGCAACGCGATCTGATGGTTGACGGTGGTCTGCGTCCTGTAACCGAAGAAGAAACCATCGCCATCCGCAACAAGGCGGCACGCGCCATTCAGGCGGTGTTCCGCGAACTGGGCCTGCCGCTGATTAGCGATGAGGAAGTTGAGGCCGCCACTTATGCTCACGGCAGCAAAGATATGCCCGCGCGCAATGTGGTGGAAGATCTGGCCGCCGTGGAAGAGATGATGAAGCGCAATATCACCGGGCTGGATATCGTCGGCGCGCTAAGCCGTAGCGGCTTCGAAGATATCGCCAGTAACATTCTCAATATGCTGAGACAGCGCGTCACCGGTGATTACCTGCAAACGTCGGCCATTCTGGATCGCCAGTTTGAGGTGGTAAGCGCCGTTAACGACATTAATGATTATCAGGGACCAGGCACCGGCTATCGCATCTCCGCCGAGCGCTGGGCGGAAATTAAAAATATCGCGGGCGTGGTTCAGCCTGGCTCAATTGAATAAGGCGGTACACCGTGGAATGCACAACTGAACGTAAGCCGGTTTTCACCTTGCAGGTAAGCGAAGGCGAGGCGGCTACAGCGGACGAACGCGTAGATGAAGTGGTGATTGGTGTCGGTCCGGCCTTTGATAAGCACCAGCACAAGACTCTGATTGATATGCCGCATAAGGCGATTCTTAAAGAGCTGGTGGCGGGGATCGAAGAAGAGGGGCTGCATGCGCGGGTGGTGAGAATTCTGCGCACCTCGGATGTTTCTTTTATGGCGTGGGACGCGGCAAACCTTAGCGGTTCCGGCATCGGAATTGGTATCCAGTCGAAGGGAACCACGGTGATTCATCAGCGCGATCTGCTGCCGCTGAGTAACCTTGAACTGTTCTCTCAGGCTCCGCTGCTGACGCTGGAAACCTATCGCCAGATCGGTAAAAACGCCGCGCGCTATGCACGCAAAGAGTCGCCTTCGCCGGTGCCGGTGGTCAATGACCAGATGGTGCGCCCTAAATTTATGGCCAAGGCCGCGCTGTTTCACATCAAAGAAACCAAACATGTGGTGCAGGATGCTGCGCCTGTCACGCTGCATATTGCACTGGTGAGGGAATGACCATGAACGACAACATCATGACCGCGCAGGATTACCCATTAGCCACCCGCTGCCCGGAGAAAATCCAGACGCCTGGCGGGAAACCGTTAACCGACATTACCCTTGAGAATGTGCTGGCAGGCAAGGTCGGGCCGCAGGATGTGCGTATTTCTCAGCAAACGCTGGAGTACCAGGCGCAGATTGCCGAACAGATGCAGCGTCACGCCGTGGCGCGCAATTTCCGTCGCGCGGCGGAACTGATTGCCATCCCGGATGCTCGTATTCTGGAAATCTATAATGCGCTACGTCCGTTTCGTTCTTCATTCGCGGAACTACAGGCGATTGCCGATGAGCTGGAGCACACCTGGCATGCCACGGTGAACGCTGCCTTTGTCCGCGAGTCGGCAGAGGTGTATCAGCAGAGAAACAAGCTGCGTAAAGGTAGCCAGTGACGGAGGGAGGTATGCCGTTAATCGCCGGGATTGATATCGGCAACGCCACCACCGAAGTGGCGTTGGCGCAGCATGGGCAGTTTATCGCCAGCGGGATTGTCGCCACCACGGGCATGAAAGGGACGCGGGACAACATTGCCGGGGTGGTCGCTTCTCTGCAGCAGGCACTGGATAAAACACCGTGGTCGCTTCAGGACGTGGCGAAAATCTGCATCAATGAGGCCGCGCCGGTGATTGGCGATGTGGCGATGGAAACCATCACTGAAACCATCATTACTGAATCGACAATGATTGGCCATAACCCGCAAACGCCGGGTGGCGTCGGCGTGGGGATGGGAACCACCATCAGCGTGGATAAGCTGGCATCACTGAGCGAGGATTGCTTTGCGCAGGGCTGGATCCCGCTGGTGGGCGAAGAGATCGATTTCCTTGAAGCGGTCTGGCTTATCAATGCGGCGTTGGATCGTGGGATCAACGTGGTGGCGGCGATCCTGAAAAAGGATGATGGCGTACTGGTCAACAATCGCCTGCGTCGGGCAATGCCGGTGGTTGATGAAGTCACCTTACTTGAGAAGGTGCCGGAAGGCGTGCTGGCGGCGGTGGAAGTGGCGGCCGCCGGGCAGGTGGTGCGGGTATTGTCGAATCCTTACGGTATCGCAACCTTTTTTGCCCTGACGCCGGAGGAAACGCAAACCATCGTCCCCATCGCCAGAGCGCTGATTGGTAACCGCTCCGCCGTGGTGCTGAAAACGCCGCAGGGGGATGTGCAGTCGCGAACGATCCCGGCGGGTAAGATCTTTATCCGTGGCGAAAAGCGCGGCGGTGAAGCCGACGTAGCGCAGGGCGCGCAGGCCATTATGCAGGCGATGAGCGCCTGTGCGCCCGTGTGCGATATTCGCGGTGAAGCAGGTACGCACGCGGGCGGGATGCTTGAGCGGGTACGTAAGGTAATGGCCTCGCTGACTGGTCATGACATGAACGCCGTGCATATTCAGGATCTTCTGGCGGTGGATACGTTTATTCCCCGCGCGGTGCAGGGTGGCATTGCCGGGGAATGTTCAATGGAGAACGCCGTTGGCATTGCGGCGATGGTGAAATCCGATCGCTTACAGATGCAGGCTATCGCCAGCGAGCTAAGCGCCCGGTTAAATACCCCAGTTGAAGTCGGTGGTGTGGAAGCCAACATGGCCGTGGCTGGCGCGTTAACGACGCCTGGATGCGCCGCTCCGCTGGCGATCCTCGATTTAGGCGCAGGATCCACCGATGCCGCCATTATTAATAGCGACGGCGTAGTGAAGGCGGTACATCTTGCCGGGGCGGGGAATATGGTCAGCCTGCTAATTCAAACGGAACTGGGCTTAAGCGATCCGTTTTTGGCAGAGGAAATTAAAAAATACCCGCTGGCCAAAGTGGAGAGCCTGTTCAGCATTCGCCACGAGAACGGCGCGGTGGAGTTTTTTCGTGAACCGCTCAGCCCGTCAGTATTTGCCAAAGTGGTGTATCTGAAAGACGGCGAGCTGATCCCGGTTGATAACCAGACCTCGCTGGAGAAGATTCGTCTGGTGCGTCGTCAGGCCAAAGAGAAAGTTTTTGTCACCAACTGTCTGCGCGCGTTACGCCAGGTATCACCTGGCGGCTCCATTCGCGATATCACTTTTGTGGTGCTGGTAGGCGGTTCATCGCTGGATTTTGAAATTCCGCAGATGATCACCGATGCGCTGGCGCATTACGGCGTTGTCGCCGGGCAGGGCAACATCCGTGGCACTGAAGGCCCGCGCAATGCGGTGGCGACCGGGCTGGTTTTAGCCGGAGAAGCAAAAAAATAGCGCAGAAAACAGCCGCGCAAGCGTTTAGCTGCGGGGTAAGTCAAAGAAAGGCGATGTTCTCTTTGATATCCCGGCGGAGTTGGGTACATAGTATCAAGGTGTCTCTAACGTGGTTAATTTTAAGGATAAGAGCATGCCAACAGCAATTGAGAAAGCCTTGGATTTTATCGGTGGTATGAACACTTCGGCGTCAGTACCCCATTCAATGGATGAAAGCACCGCTAAGGGAATTCTAAAGTATTTGCATGACTTAGGTGTGCCAGCGAGTCCGGAAGTTGTGATGGCACGGGGTGAGCAGGAGGGATGGAATCCTGAGTTCACGAAAAAAGTGGCCGGATGGGCAGAAAAAGTTGCCTCCGGTAACCGCATCCTTATCAAAAACCCAGAGTATTTTTCAACCTACATGCAGGAGCAGCTCAAAGAACTCGTGTGAGCTGACTATCGAATAAAACGCTAACGGACGTTTCCATCTCCGGATGGCGGCGTCCAGAAGGGTTGCCACATGCTGCGGTTTAAACTGGCACCTCTTGTGATATTTCTGCAATTGTCATCTGGCAGGTTCTTTCCTGCAGTTATTCCACATTTTGATGTATATCCTTAAATGCCTGCAGGATCATAAAACATTCCATAGCGCTGACGTTACCCTGGGCTATCTCCACTTCTCCGCCGACGAGCTATTGGAGCCCGCGCAAAAGGTTGAACGGAGGCGGGGTTGGTGGAGAAAAAGGGCCAGCTTGATGCGCAACTGGTGGCGCTGATGGGGACCATGAGTGATAACGATAAGCGGCGCATGTTGTTTGCGCTGTTGAATCCGCCGGAGGGCGAAAGAAAAGCACAGTGATGGTTAAGGACGGCCGCGAATTGGGATTAATTTAGCGGCCGTCATAATCTCCCTATTTAATTTATGGTTGCAGCATGTTGCTTAGGGAAGGTGCGAACAAGTTCCTGATATGAGATCATCATATTCATCCGGAGCGCATCCCAGAGGGACATCATGAGCCATCAACTCACCTTCGCCGATAGTGAATTCAGCACTAAGCGCCGTCAGACCCGAAAAGAGATTTTCCTCTCCCGCATGGAGCAGATTCTGCCATGGCAGAATATGACCGCTGTCATCGAGCCGTTTTATCCCAAGGCGGGCAATGGCCGACGGCCCTATCCGCTGGAGACCATGCTGCGTATTCACTGCATGCAGCATTGGTAC
>NZ_VDAY01000024.1:0-69821 GCF_019584005.1 Citrobacter sp. EC_71 | reverse complement strand
ATGCCGAACTCAGAAGTGAAACGCCGTAGCGCCGATGGTAGTGTGGGGTCTCCCCATGCGAGAGTAGGGAACTGCCAGGCATCAAATTGCAGTAAACCGGGATGAAAATCCGGGTAGTGACAAAGAAATTCGGTGGAGCGGTAGTTCAGTTGGTTAGAATACCTGCCTGTCACGCAGGGGGTCGCGGGTTCGAGTCCCGTCCGTTCCGCCACTTATTAGAAAATTAAGCCTGCTACTAAGCAGGCTTAATGATAAAAAAATTTAGGGGCGTAGCTCAGTTGGTAGAGCACCGGTCTCCAAAACCGGGTGTCGCGAGTTCGAGTCTCTCCGCCCCTGCCAGAAACAATCCTTAGCATTCTTGCTAAGGATTTTTTTTATCTGCAATTTGAGCTATTCCTTTCTGCTGTATTACTTCTGGCATCCTTGCCAGTGCTTTCTAATCTTCCAGAATACTTGTTCTTAGCAGATCGCAAATAAGTGCGTGCTTGTCGCTGTTTTGCAGCCAGACTGCATATAAAGGGCGTGACAGTGTTGTGCTGTCGGTAACCGTGTGTAGATCGTTTTTTGTTTTAGCCCAGTTAACGGGCAACCAACTAAAGCCTTTAAGGACAGAAAGTTGCTGCCTGGCCAGTTCTGCTGAACTGGTGGTCAGAACCGGCACTTCATCTCCCGCGATCAGTCCCGCTTCGTGTTGTTGAAAATCGGGTCCCCATTCCAGGCGTAGGTAATTCAGTTCATCTTTGGTTTGCGAAGGTGAACTGCAATAGAGCACCAGCGTGAAATATCCCAACAGTTGGCTGCTAAATTCGTCCATTTTGGGCGTTTCGGTGGTGATCAGTAGATCAAGCTGTCGTTCATGTAGCTGCTTTACTAACGACTGCCGTTGAGCAATTCTCGCTTCAAACTGCAGGCTGGTTTGTGGCTCCTGTGACTGATACAAACGCTTCAACCAGTCATTAAGCATACATTCCCAAAGGGATGCGCTGGCACCAATTGAAAACTCGTTATGCCGCGAGGTATTCGCGACCTCCTTGCGTGCTGCTTGCCACGTATTCATCAGCGTTTCAGCGTAAGGTAATAATTTCTCACCCGCCGCGGTTAAACGGATATTGTTTCTGTGTCGGGTGAACAGATTTACACCCAATTGATTTTCCAGTTGTCTGATCCGAAAACTAACCGCTGATTGGGTCAGATAGAGCGCTTCAGCAGCCCTGCCAAAGTGGCGTGTCCGGCTAACCTCCAGGAAAGTTTTTAACAATTCCGTATCCACAACTCGCTCCATAAAATTATTTGTCGTGATGATTTAAATCTTTTGTTTGACGCTCTGTCAAGCGTAACTAATACTCCGCGCCATAAATAGCTCGGCCAAAGAATTAGGAGCGTGCAGGATGGCGGAAAGCTTTACGACGACTAATCGATATTTCGACAATAAATATTATCCCCGTGGATTCTCCCGTCATGGTGATTTCACCATTAAAGAAGCACAACTGCTTGAGCGTCACGGTTATGCTTTCAACGAGCTGGATCTGGGCAAACGTGAGCCGGTAACGGAAGAAGAAAAACTGTTTGTTGCGGTATGCCGTGGTGAACGTGAACCGGTTACCGAAGCTGAACGCGTGTGGTCTAAGTATATGACGCGTATTAAGCGTCCAAAACGTTTCCACACGCTGTCTGGTGGGAAACCTCAGGTGGAAGGTGCAGAAGACTACACCGAATCTGATGATTAATAAAAAAGGGCGAAAGCCCTTTTTTTATGTCAGTAGTTTCTGCAAATGAATGAGTAACCTGTCGATCGCCCTATACCCAATGGCCTCCTGCAAATGCTGACGGGTAATATGGTCACATTGCTCGAGATCCGCAATGGTTCGGGCGACCTTTATCAATCGCAGCCACGCGCGGATAGATAATCCGAGATGTGCCAATGCCTCTTCAAGCCACTGCGCATCATCACTGCGAAGTTGGCAATATTCATGTATATCCTGACTGCCCAGATGCGCGTTTAACTTATTTTGTCGCCGATACTGACGCTCTTGTGCGGCGATAACGCGTTGCTTCACCGTGGCGCTATCTTCCCCTTTCACTGCGCTCTGGCTGAGTATGCCGGGCGGAGGCAAAGGGATTTCGAGGGAGAGATCGAAACGGTCAAGAAACGGTCCTGATAATCGGTTGAGGTAACGCAGCGTTTGTTCTGGGGTGCAGCGGTTATGGTTCCCCTGATAGTGACCCGTTGGGCTGGGATTCATTGCAGCAATGAGTTGAAAGCGCGCAGGGTAGGTTATTTTAGCCCGAGTGCGGGATAAATGGATTTGCCCGGACTCGATAGGTTCACGCAGGGCATCCAACGTGCGCCGCTCAAACTCAGGTAATTCGTCCAGAAATAGTATGCCGTTATGCGCCAGAGAGATCTCTCCCGGCGCAGGAATAGACCCACCGCCTACCATAGCGGTTAACGAAGCACTGTGATGCGGTGAGCGAAAAGGGCGCTGCTTCCACTGTTTTTGTATCGTAGCGGAATTGACCAGGCTGAGTATCGCAGCACTTTCCAGTGCCTCATCGTTGCTAAGAGGCGGAAGCAGCCCTCTGAGGCGACTGGCCAGCATGGTCTTTCCCGTCCCCGGAGGGCCGATAAGCAGCAGGTTGTGACCGCCAGCTGCAGTGAGCTCCAGCCCGCGTTTGCCTTGTTCCTGACCGATGATATCGCTCAGATCATCAGCTAATAGCTCTGGCGTGAAGTCTGCAGATAACGGTCTGTCTAAATCATGCTTCCCTTCGAGAAATGCGCATACGGACTGTAGGTGATCGGCAATCAGACACCCTTCACCATGTATTAGTCCGACTTCAGCGGCATTCTCTTTTGCGACAATAATTCTCCTGCCTGCGCGTATTGCTTCGGTTGCGCTTGAAATCGCTCCTGGAACGCCGCGTAGCGTGCCTGTAAGCGCTAATTCACCTACCAGCTCATAGGTATCGAGATTATGGGCTGTAAGCTGCTCAGAAGCGGCCAGAAGCGCCACTGCGATAGGTAAATCATATCGTCCTCCTTCTTTGGGAAGATCGGCAGGAGCGAGGTTAATGGTTATCTTCTTGGCCGGGAATTCATAACCACTATTAATAATCGCACTACGAACCCGATCGCGGGCCTCTTTCACCGTTGTTTCTGGCAATCCCACCATGGTTAAACCAGGCAGACCATTACTGATATGTACCTCAATGGTAATGGCTGGCGCATTCACGCCAAGCGCGGCGCGGGTGTGAACAATCGATAGTGACATAACTCCTCCTGATGAAGGCATTATGCGGCAATGTATCGCGGCAAGATTTAACTTGATTGCGGCTTTTAGATGCTGATTCACGTATTTTTTTGCAAATTAAATCTTTTGCATGAAACCAGGAATAACGCTCGCAAACGTATTTGTAAGGTGTCGCTGGGGGGAGTGTGTGCTCAAGAGTGACCTGAAACGTGAAATATTTTCATTTTTTAATTTTTTATATAGAAAACAAGGCGATTTATCAAAACCGTTACCGGGGTCAGAAAAACGAATGAAAAAAATTCTTGTGTTATTTGCAAATTCTATGGTAACTCTTTAGGTATTCCTTCGAACAAGATGCAAGAAAATATAAAAATGACAGCCCTTCTACGAGTGATTAGCCTGGTCGTGATTAGCGTGGTGGTGATTATTATCCCACCGTGCGGGGCTGCACTTGGACGAGGAAAGGCTTAGAAAACAAGCCTTAACGAACTAAGACCCCCGCACCGAAAGGTCCGGGGGTTTTTTTTGACCTTAAAAACATACACGAGGAGCAGAAAGTGAATATCAGCATAAAATTCTGTTTCTCAAGATTTACGGCGGGGATGTAACTATGAATGGGGCACAGTGGGTGGTACATGCGTTGCGTGCACAAGGGGTTCAAACCGTCTTTGGTTATCCCGGTGGCGCAATCATGCCGGTTTATGATGCGTTATATGACGGCGGCGTAGAACACCTGTTGTGCCGACACGAGCAGGGCGCAGCGATGGCGGCGATTGGCTATGCCCGTGCGACCGGTAAAACCGGCGTGTGTATCGCCACTTCAGGCCCTGGTGCTACCAACCTGATCACCGGCCTTGCCGATGCCCTGTTAGATTCTGTTCCCGTTGTGGCGATCACCGGCCAGGTTGCATCACCTTTCATCGGAACGGATGCGTTCCAGGAAGTGGACGTTCTCGGTATGTCTCTGTCTTGCACCAAACACAGTTTCCTGGTGCAGTCACTGGAGGAACTGCCGCGCATCATGGCAGAAGCTTTCGACGTGGCGAACTCTGGTCGTCCGGGCCCCGTTCTGGTCGATATCCCGAAAGACATCCAGTTAGCCAGCGGTACGCTGGAACCATATTTCACGACCGTCGGAAACGTAGAGACTCTCCCGCATGCTGACGTTGAGCAGGCGCGTAAAATGCTGGCTCAGGCGCAAAAACCCATCCTGTACGTAGGTGGTGGCGTGGGTATGGCGCAGGCGGTCTCTGCTCTGCGTGAGTTTATTGCGCTTACCCAAATGCCAGTTGCCTGCACGCTGAAAGGCCTGGGCGCAGTAAACGCTGACTATCCGTACTATTTGGGCATGCTGGGAATGCACGGTACTAAAGCGGCGAATTTCGCGGTGCAAGAAAGTGATTTACTGATCGCAGTGGGCGCACGTTTTGATGACCGGGTAACCGGTAAGCTGAATACTTTCGCTCCTAACGCCAGCGTTATCCATATGGATATCGACCCGGCGGAAATGAACAAACTGCGTCAGGCACACGTCGCGTTGCAGGGCGATTTAAATTCGCTGTTGCCGGCATTACAACAACCGCTGAAGATTGCCGCATGGCGTCAGTCCTGTGCAGAGCTGCGCGCAGAACATGCCTGGCGTTATGATCATCCGGGTGACGCTATCTACGCGCCGCTGTTGTTAAAACAGCTGTCAGAACGCAAACCTGCAGATAGCGTGGTGACGACGGATGTTGGTCAGCATCAGATGTGGTCAGCACAGCATATGACCTATACCCGCCCGGAAAATTTCATCACCTCCAGCGGTTTGGGTACGATGGGCTTTGGCCTGCCTGCCGCCGTGGGTGCTCAGGTCGCGCGCCCGAACGATACGGTTATCTGTATCTCCGGTGACGGCTCTTTCATGATGAATGTGCAAGAGCTGGGCACCGTGAAGCGTAAGCAGTTACCGCTGAAGATAGTCTTACTCGACAACCAGCGCTTAGGCATGGTGCGACAATGGCAGCAACTGTTTTTCCAGGAACGTTATAGCGAAACCACCCTTACCGATAACCCCGATTTCCTCATGTTGGCCAGCGCCTTCGGCATACCTGGCCAGCACATCACCCGTAAAGACCAGGTTGAAGCGGCACTCGACACCATGCTGAACAGCGAGGGGCCATACCTGCTTCATGTCTCAATCGACGAACTTGAGAATGTCTGGCCTCTGGTGCCGCCTGGCGCCAGCAACTCAGAAATGCTGGAGAAATTATCATGATGCATCATCAGGTCGCCGTTGAGGCTCGTTTCAATCCGGAAACCTTAGAACGTGTTTTACGCGTGGTACGCCATCGTGGTTTTCAGGTGTGCTCCATGAATATGGCAGCCGCCAGCGATGCGCAGAATATAAATATCGAATTGACCGTTGCCAGCCCCCGGTCGGTCGACTTACTGTTTAGTCAGTTAAGTAAGCTGGTAGACGTTGCACATGTTGCTATCTGCCAGAGCACAACCACATCACAACAAATCCGCGCCTGAGCGCAAAAGGAAGAAAAATGACGACGAAAAAAGCTGATTACATTTGGTCTAATGGCGAGATGATTCGTTGGGAAGACGCGAAGGTTCACGTGATGTCCCACGCTCTGCACTACGGTACTTCTGTATTTGAAGGCATCCGTTGCTACGATTCTCACAAAGGGCCGGTGGTGTTCCGTCATCGTGAACATATGCAGCGTCTGCGTGATTCAGCCAAGATCTACCGTTTTCCAGTCTCTCAGAGCGTTGATGAACTGATGGAAGCCTGCCGCGAAGTAATCCGCAAAAACAACCTGACCAGCGCCTATATTCGTCCGCTGGTTTTTGTTGGCGACGTCGGGATGGGCGTTAACCCGCCAGCGGGTTACACCACTGATGTGATCATCGCCGCGTTCCCGTGGGGCGCATACCTCGGCGCAGAAGCGCTGGAACAGGGGATCGATGCGATGGTTTCTTCCTGGAACCGCGTTGCGCCGAACACCATCCCTACTGCTGCTAAAGCGGGCGGTAACTATTTGTCTTCGTTGCTGGTGGGTAGCGAAGCGCGTCGTCATGGTTATCAGGAAGGTATTGCGCTGGACGTGAATGGCTACATCTCCGAAGGCGCGGGTGAAAACCTGTTTGAAGTTAAAGATGGCATTCTGTTTACCCCGCCATTTACCTCTTCCGCGCTGCCGGGTATCACCCGTGATGCCATCATTAAACTGGCGAAAGATCTTGATATCGAAGTGCGTGAGCAGGTGCTGTCCCGTGAATCGCTGTACCTGGCCGACGAAGTGTTTATGTCCGGTACCGCGGCGGAAATCACGCCAGTACGCAGCGTCGATGGTATTCAGGTGGGCGAAGGCCGCTGCGGCCCGGTCACCAAACGCATCCAGCAGGCCTTCTTTGGCCTCTTCACCGGTGAAACGGAAGACAAATACGGCTGGTTGGATTCAGTAAACCAATAACAATATTAATATTTCCCTAAAATAATTCACGTTGCAGGAAGACGGCAACGCAGCAAGTCCCAGGAGCTTACGGTAGTAAGTCGCTGGGGTGAGCGAGGCAGCCAACGCACCTGCGGCGTGAAGTATGCAGGGGAAAGACAGACGGGAGTTAATCAAGCATGCCTAAGTATCGTTCAGCCACCACCACCCACGGCCGCAATATGGCGGGCGCCCGCGCACTGTGGCGCGCCACCGGGATGACCGACGCCGATTTCGGCAAGCCGATTATCGCTGTCGTGAACTCCTTTACCCAGTTCGTGCCGGGTCACGTCCACCTGCGCGATCTTGGTAAGCTGGTTGCCGAACAAATCGAAGCCTCAGGCGGCGTGGCGAAAGAGTTCAACACCATCGCGGTGGATGACGGTATCGCTATGGGCCACGGGGGCATGCTTTATTCACTGCCGTCCCGTGAGCTGATCGCCGACTCCGTTGAGTACATGGTTAACGCCCACTGTGCCGACGCGATGGTCTGCATCTCCAACTGTGACAAAATCACCCCCGGGATGTTAATGGCCTCGCTGCGCCTGAATATTCCGGTGATCTTCGTTTCCGGTGGCCCGATGGAAGCCGGGAAAACCAAACTCTCTGACAAAATCATCAAGCTCGACCTGGTTGACGCGATGATTCAGGGCGCGGACCCGAAAGTCTCCGACTCGCAGAGTGAGCAGGTTGAACGTTCCGCCTGCCCAACCTGCGGCTCCTGCTCCGGGATGTTCACCGCCAACTCGATGAACTGTCTGACCGAAGCGCTGGGCCTGTCGCAGCCGGGCAACGGCTCACTGCTGGCGACCCACGCTGACCGTAAAGAGCTGTTCCTCACCGCTGGTCAACGCATCGTTGAGCTGACCAAACGTTATTACGAGCAGGATGATGCTTCCGCGCTGCCGCGTAACATTGCCAGTAAAGCGGCGTTTGAGAACGCCATGACGCTGGATATCGCCATGGGCGGTTCCACTAACACCGTTCTGCATCTGCTGGCGGCGGCGCAGGAAGCGGAAATCGACTTCACCATGAGTGATATCGACAAGTTGTCCCGCAAGGTGCCGCAGCTGTGTAAAGTGGCGCCAAGCACGCAGAAATACCATATGGAAGACGTTCACCGCGCCGGCGGCGTCTTGGGTATTTTAGGCGAGCTGGATCGTGCTGGGCTGCTGAACCGCAACGTGAAAAACGTCCTTGGTCTCTCTCTGCCGCAGACGCTGGAACAGTACGACATCACCGTGACCCAGGATGAAGCGGTCAAAAAAATGTTCCGCGCTGGTCCGGCGGGCATCCGCACCACCCAGGCGTTCTCGCAGGATTGCCGTTGGGATACGCTGGATGACGATCGCGCCGAAGGCTGTATTCGCTCGCTGGAGCACGCTTACAGCAAGGATGGCGGTCTGGCGGTACTGTACGGCAACTTCGCGGAAAACGGCTGCATCGTGAAAACCGCCGGCGTTGACGACAGCATTCTCAAATTTACCGGCCCGGCGAAAGTCTACGAAAGCCAGGACGAAGCGGTTGAAGCGATCCTCGGCGGGAAAGTGGTGGAAGGCGACGTGGTGGTGATTCGCTACGAAGGGCCGAAAGGCGGGCCGGGCATGCAGGAAATGCTCTACCCAACCACCTTCCTGAAATCGATGGGGCTGGGTAAAGCCTGTGCGCTGATCACCGATGGTCGCTTCTCCGGCGGTACCTCCGGCCTGTCTATCGGCCACGTTTCCCCGGAAGCGGCGAGCGGCGGCAACATCGCGATCATCGAAGACGGCGACATGATCGCTATCGATATCCCGAATCGCGGTATTCAGCTTCAGCTGAGCGAGGCGGAAATCGCCGCCCGTCGTGAAGCCCAGGAAGCCCGCGGCGACCAGGCGTGGACGCCGAAAAACCGCGAGCGTCAGGTCTCCATTGCCCTTCGTGCCTATGCCAGTCTGGCAACCAGCGCCGACAAAGGCGCGGTGCGCGATAAATCGAAACTGGGGGGTTAATGACCATGGCGGATTCACAACCCTTGTCCGGCGCCCCTGAGGGAGCCGAGTATCTCAGAGCGGTGCTGCGTGCGCCGGTTTACGAAGCGGCGCAGGTAACGCCGCTACAAAAAATGGAAAAACTCTCTTCGCGCCTCGACAACGTGATTCTGGTGAAGCGCGAAGACAGGCAACCTGTTCACAGCTTTAAGCTGCGCGGGGCCTACGCGATGATGGCGGGCCTGACCGAAGAGCAAAAAGCGCATGGCGTCATTACCGCATCTGCAGGTAATCACGCCCAGGGGGTCGCGTTCTCTTCTGCGCGATTAGGTGTGAAGGCACTGATTGTCATGCCAACGGCGACCGCTGATATCAAAGTCGACGCCGTTCGCGGTTTCGGCGGTGAAGTGCTGTTGCACGGCGCGAATTTTGATGAAGCCAAAGCCAAAGCGATTGAGCTTTCCCAGCAGCAGGGCTTTACCTGGGTGCCGCCGTTTGATCACCCGATGGTGATTGCCGGGCAGGGCACGCTGGCGCTGGAGTTACTTCAGCAGGATGCTCACCTTGACCGCGTCTTTGTGCCGGTGGGCGGTGGCGGGTTAGCGGCGGGCGTGGCGGTGCTGATTAAACAGCTGATGCCGCAGATCAAGGTTATCGCCGTCGAAGCGGAAGATTCAGCCTGCCTGAAAGCGGCGCTGGATGCCGGTCATCCGGTGGATCTGCCACGCGTCGGTCTCTTTGCTGAAGGTGTCGCGGTAAAACGCATCGGCGATGAAACCTTCCGCCTGTGCCAGGAATATCTCGATGACATTATTACCGTCGATAGCGACGCTATCTGTGCGGCGATGAAAGACCTGTTTGAAGATGTACGCGCGGTGGCGGAGCCTTCCGGGGCGCTGGCGCTGGCGGGGATGAAAAAATATATCGCCCAGCACAACATCCGCGGCGAACGTCTGGCGCATGTGCTGTCCGGTGCTAACGTGAACTTCCACGGCCTGCGCTACGTTTCCGAACGCTGCGAGCTGGGCGAACAACGCGAAGCGTTGCTGGCGGTGACGATCCCGGAAGAGAAGGGCAGCTTCCTGAAGTTCTGCCAGCTGCTGGGCGGGCGTTCGGTGACCGAGTTCAACTATCGCTTTGCTGACGCCAAAGATGCCTGCATCTTCGTGGGCGTGCGGCTGAGCCGCGGCGTTGAGGAGCGTAAGGAAATCCTTAGCCTACTCAAAGACGGCGGTTACAGCGTGGTGGATCTGTCAGACGATGAAATGGCCAAGCTGCACGTGCGCTATATGGTCGGCGGCCGTCCGTCTAAGCCGTTGCAAGAGCGCCTCTACAGCTTTGAGTTCCCGGAATCGCCGGGTGCGCTGCTGAAGTTCCTCTACACCCTGGGTACGCACTGGAATATTTCCCTGTTCCACTACCGTAGCCACGGTACCGACTATGGCCGTGTACTGGCGGCGTTTGAGCTGGGCGATAACGAACCGGACTTCGAAACCCGGCTCAACGAATTGGGGTATGAGTGCCACGACGAGACCAATAACCCGGCGTTCAGGTTCTTCCTTGCGGGCTAACGGCGGCCATAAAAAAAGGGTTCATGGAAACATGAACCCTTTTTTACATCTGAATCAGAGAATTACAGCGTGATGACTTCGAATTCGACTTCGGTGTTCACGTCCGCGTCGTAATCCACACCGTCGAGGGCAAAACCGAACAGGTTCAGGAATTCCTGCTTGTAACCTGCATAGTCAGTTTCCTGCGCCAGATTTTCGGTGGTGATCAGCGGCCACAGGTCACGGCACGCCTGCTGAATGTCGTCACGCAGTTCCCAGTCATCCATACGGATACGTTGATTATCATCAAGCGCCACTTTATCGCCGTACAGGCTGGTGGTCATCAGACGGTTGATCTGCTCGATACAACCTTCGTGAATCCCCTGTTCTTTCATCAGCTTGAAGACCATGGAAATGTACAGCGGCATTACCGGAATAGCAGAAGAGGCCTGGGTGATAACGGATTTCAGGACGGCAACGTTCGCGGAGCCGTTGAGCGGTGCCAGCTGCTTACGCAGTTCACCTGCCGCGCGGTCGAGGTCTTCTTTCGCTTTGCCCAGCGCGCCGTGCCAGTAGATTGGCCAGGTCAGGTCGGTACCGATGTAGGAGTAAGCCACGGTTTTCACGCCGTCAGCCAGCACGCCCGCTTCGCTCAGCGCGCCCATCCACAGTTCCCAGTCTTCGCCGCCCATAACGGTAACGGTGTTCTGAACTTCTTCTTCGGTGGCCGGCTCAATGCTGGCGGTGATGATCTGATCTTTGTTGGTATCAATCGCTTTAGAGGTATAAACCTCGCCGATTGGCTTCAGCGCAGAACGGACGATTTCGCCGGTTTTCGGCATTTTACGCACCGGGGACGCCAGTGAGTAAACCACTAAATCAATCTGACCCAGGTCTTCTTTGATCAGTTTGATCACTTCGTCGCGGCACTCATCGGAGAACGCGTCGCCGTTGATGCTTTTGGAGTAAAGGCCTTCGCGCTTAGCAGCTTCATCGAAGGCGGCAGAGTTATACCAGCCCGCGGAACCAGGTTTGGTTTCCGTGCCCGGTTTTTCGAAAAATACGCCGATAGTGGCGGCACCGCTGCCAAAGGCGGCGGAAATTCTGGATGCCAGGCCGTAACCGGTGGAAGCACCGATCACCAGCACGCGGGAAGGGCCGTTCTCAATTTTCCCGTTTTGCTTAACGTACTCGATCTGTTTTTCCACATTGACTTTGCAGCCAGTCGGATGGGTCGTTGTACAGATGAATCCACGAATTTTTGGTTTGATTATCATAATGATGGCTAATTAAGTTTGTATTTTCGCTGTCAAGTGCGCAATGACACCGTCTGTTCTGGCTTGCTTAACGGCATGGTTAACAAGCCCCCCACATCTATTATGGCACGGGACATTATACAGAAAAGGAGTGCCAATACTGAATCTACCACTGATTTTAGGCCAGACGCTGGCGCTACTCGGCGATTTTGCGTTCCAGCACAATCTTCCAGAAGGCATCGATCAGCGGCTCATGCAGCCGCTTTTTCGGCGCGCAGACGCCCAGTTCAAACGGCGTTTTTTCGTCGCTACGCTCTAAAATCATCACGCGATTGCGCACCGGTTCCGGGCTGTTTTCCAGCACAACTTCCGGCAGCAGCGCCACGCCGCAGCCGAGCGCCACCATTGAGACCATCGCCTCATGACCGCCGACGGTGGCGTAAATCTGCGGGTTACTGATTTTGTGGCGACGGAACCACAGCTCAATGCGACGGCGTACCGGCCCCTGGTCGGCCATGATAAACGGCACCGTCGACCAGTCGGGCTTATCGACCGACACCTGATTGCGCACCGGGCAGGGCAGCGCCGGGGCGATCAGCACCACTGCCAGATTCTCCAGCATGGAAAACGCCACCGCACCGGGCAGCGTTTCCGGCTTACCGGCAATCGCCAGATCGGCCTCGCCGGAGACCACTTTATCCATCGCGTCGGCGGCGTCGCCGGTGGTGAGCTTAATTTCGACGGAGGGATGCTCGGCGCGGAAGCGGTCGAGGATCGGCGGCAGGTGGCTGTACGCCGCGGTCACCGAACAGAAAATGTGCAGTTCACCAGAAAGTGATGGTCCTTGCTGATCGAGGGTGTGGCGCAGTTGCTGATACTGCAACAACGTTTGCTGGGCAAATACCCGCAGTTCTTCCCCTGCTTCGGTCAGCGTGACCGTGCGGTTATCACGCACAAACAGCGCCTGACCGAGGTCCTCTTCCAGCCGCTGAATTTGCCGGGAAAGCGTGGAGGGACTGACGTGCATCGCCCGCGCGCTGCGGCCAAAGTGGCGGCTTTCCGCCAGATGCAGGAAGGTTTTCAGATCGCGTAAATCCACCGATTTCACCTCACGGTTTTACGTTGCAGAAATTGCAACGTGACGTTGTGAATATATCAATTTCCGCAATAAATTTCCTGTTGTAATGTGGATTCAATCTCGCAAATACAAATCTGCGAACCGAATAATAAGCACCACAACACAACATCACGGAGTACACCATCATGGCTAACTACTTTAATACACTGAATCTGCGCCAGCAGCTGGCGCAGCTGGGTAAATGCCGCTTTATGGGCCGCGACGAATTCGCCGACGGCGCGAGCTACCTTCAGGGTAAAAAAGTGGTCATCGTCGGCTGTGGCGCTCAGGGTCTGAACCAGGGCCTGAACATGCGTGACTCCGGTCTGGATATTTCCTATGCCCTGCGTAAAGAAGCAATCGCTGAGAAGCGTGCTTCCTGGCGTAAAGCGACCGAAAACGGCTTCAAAGTAGGCACCTACGAAGAGCTGATCCCGCAGGCGGACCTGGTGGTTAACCTGACGCCAGACAAACAGCACTCCGACGTTGTTCGTTCCGTACAGCCGCTGATGAAAGACGGTGCGGCACTGGGCTACTCCCACGGTTTCAACATCGTCGAAGTCGGCGAGCAGATCCGTAAAGACATCACCGTGGTGATGGTTGCGCCGAAGTGCCCGGGTACCGAAGTGCGTGAAGAGTACAAACGTGGTTTCGGTGTTCCGACCCTGATCGCCGTTCACCCGGAAAACGATCCGAAAGGCGAAGGCATGGCGATTGCTAAAGCCTGGGCTGCGGCCACCGGCGGTCACCGTGCGGGCGTACTGGAATCTTCTTTCGTGGCGGAAGTGAAATCTGACCTGATGGGCGAGCAGACTATCCTGTGCGGTATGCTGCAGGCCGGTTCTCTGCTGTGCTTCGACAAGCTGGTGGCAGAAGGCACCGACCCGGCTTATGCGGAAAAACTGATTCAGTTCGGCTGGGAAACCATCACCGAAGCGCTGAAGCAGGGCGGCATCACCCTGATGATGGACCGTCTGTCTAACCCGGCGAAACTGCGTGCTTACGCGCTGTCCGAACAGCTGAAAGAGATTATGGCGCCGCTGTTCCAGAAACACATGGATGACATCATCTCCGGCGAATTCTCTTCCGGCATGATGGCAGACTGGGCCAACGACGATAAGAAACTGCTGACCTGGCGTGAAGAGACCGGCAAAACCGCGTTCGAAACCGCGCCGCAGTTTGAAGGTAAAATCGGCGAGCAGGAGTACTTCGATAAAGGCGTGCTGATGATTGCGATGGTGAAAGCGGGTGTTGAGCTGGCGTTCGAAACCATGGTCGATTCCGGCATCATCGAAGAGTCCGCTTACTACGAATCACTGCACGAACTGCCGCTGATCGCGAACACCATCGCCCGTAAGCGTCTGTACGAAATGAACGTGGTTATCTCCGATACCGCAGAATACGGTAACTACCTGTTCTCTTACGCTTGCGTACCGCTGCTGAAAGAGTTCATGACTACCCTGCAGACTGGCGACCTGGGCAAAGCGATTGCCGAAGGCGCGGTAGATAACGCGCAACTGCGCGACGTTAACGACGCCATTCGCGGTCATGCTATCGAGAAAGTGGGCCAGAAACTGCGTGGCTATATGACAGATATGAAACGTATTGCAGTCGCCGGATAAGCGTAGCGCCATCCGATAAAAAAGCCCGGTGTTTAAACACCGGGCTTTTTATTAGTTGCGGTACAGCACTTTAATTATGTGGTAACCGAACTGGGTGTGCAGCGGGCCGGTTGGCTCCAGCACCGGGCAAGAGAAGACCACTTTGTCGAACGCCGGCACCATCTGGCCCTGACGGAATTCACCTAAATCGCCGCCGCGTTTGCCCGATGGGCAGATGGAATGCTTCTTAGCCAGTTTGCCGAAGTCGGCACCGTTTTTAATCTGCTCCAGAAGATCCAGTGCCAGTTTCTCTTCTTTTACAAGGATATGCACTGCTGCTGCTGTTTTTGCCATGATCGTGCCTTCAAAAGGGAATATATAAGGCTGGCGATTTTAGCATGGCTTATCGGCGATACAGCACCTTGATGATGTGATAGCCGAATTTGGTTTTGACCGGCCCGTAAGGTTTAAGCAATGGACAGCTAAACACGGCGGCATCAAATGGCCCCACCATCATCCCCTGTTTGAATTCACCCAAATCGCCGCCGTTGCGCCCGGATGGACAGCGAGAGTAGCGTTTTGCCAGGTGATCGAAGCTAATACCGCGCTCCAGCTTGCTGAGGATCTCCAGCGCCAGTTTTTCTTCTTTTACCAGGATGTGCAGGGCTGCCGCGCTCTTAGCCATTATTTTGTTCTCATGTCTCAAAGATATCTCGTTACTTTATCACCCACCTTCGCCGTGAACATATACTCTTCGCCATCACGGGACAGATGTCTCGCCTGATGTATGGAAGCGAGAGATGAGCGACATTTTTATCTGCCCTATTCCTTCTTGTCGGGGACAGCCGTCCTGTCCCTACCGCTGTGGAGCGAGATAACATGGATACAATGAAAAAACCTGAATTTTCAGTCGGCTGGCTTTCCGGGCTTAGTGATATTGTTCGCGATCCACAGCTTTATGAATTACTGAAATATTGCCCTCTGGAAATCATGCAGCAATGGTGTTTTGAAGAGATCCCGCGCGGAGACTTTATTTGCCGGCAGGGGGAAATATGTCAGCGCTTTTCACTAATTATTGCCGGTGAAGTGGATGTGTTCTATGAGGCTGAAGATGGACGTCGTTATCGTCAGGCCCGCTACCGGAAAAGCGACATGCTGGGTGAGCTCGAGATCTTTGAGTCGCGTCATTACATCTGTTCGGTGGTGGCGGTAGGGCATGTGCAGCTCCTGAGTTTGTCGCAGGAATATTTTTGCCGCTGGCTGGCCTTAGATAACCATTTTAACCAGCGGATGCTGCGCTTCTTTAGTCAGCAATATTATCAGCTGTCAAAAAAGGCCAGCAGCGACAATCTTTACTCGCTGCATCAGCGAGTGTGTCAGGCGTTATGGCTGCGTTATCAACAAGATGGCACCAACGCAATTTTGTTGGATAAGCTAAACCTCAGCGAGGAGCTGGCGGCGACGACCCGTAGTATTAATCGTATTTTACATGATCTGAAAGCGTTACAGATTATTGATACCGATGGTGAAAGCATTGTGTTGTTAGTCCCTGAAAAGTTAAAGCAGGAGGCTGATATCGGATAACCGCCAGAGTGAAGGAGGCGCGAGAATGTCGCTGCAACCCCATATCCAGTTAAGCAAGGAGATGACCGGCGCACGCTATGCGCTGCTGCCGGGAGACCCGTTGCGGGTCGACCGCATCGTCAATTTTCTTGATAACCCAGAACAGCTTGGTCAAAACCGGGAGTTTCGCGCCGCGCGAGGTTGGTATCAGGGCATCGAGATTTTGGTGCTCTCTACCGGGATCGGTGGGCCGTCTACGGCGATTGCCATTGAAGAACTGCGCCAGATCGGCATAACAACCCTGATTCGTATCGGTAGCTGTGGGGCGTTGCAGGATAATCTTGCGCTCGGTGACGTGATTATTGCCCATGCCGCAGTAACGGATGACGGGACCAGCCGTACCTATGCGCCAACGGGCTATCCGGCCTGCGCCGACCCGCAGTTAACCTGGGAACTGATGGCGCAGGCGCGCCAGATGAATATCCCCGCCGTGTGCGGCCTGGTGCGTAGCCACGACAGTTTTTATACCGATCGGGAAGCAGAACTGGACGCGCGGTGGTCGGCGCTCGGCGTTCTGGGCGCGGATATGGAGAGCGCCGCTCTGATGACTATCGGCGCGCTGCGAGGGTTACGTACGGCGTCATTACTCAACGTGGTGGTTGCCCACAACGGTTGTCTGGATAGCAGCATCAATGATTATGTCCAGCAGGACGCGTTGTGCCAGCAGGGTGAAGAACGGCAAATTGCCCTGGCGCTCCGCGCCATTTATTCCGTCAGCCAGTCAGGAGGTCAGTGATGGACTTTTTTAGCATTAACAATGTGATGGTCAACATTCCTCTCGGCGAAGGCGGGTATGCGCTATCGTGGATTGAAGCCATTGGTACCGTATTTGGTCTGTTATGTATCTGGTGTGCCAGCCGGGAAAAAATCATTAATTACCTGTTTGGCTTGATTAACGTCACGCTGTTTGCAGCAATCTTTTTCCAGATTCAGCTTTATGCCAGTCTGTTGCTGCAGGTGTTTTTCTTCGCCGCTAACATTTACGGTTGGTATGCGTGGAGCCGACAAAATGAGGCACAGGAAGCTGCGCTCAAAGTACGTTGGCTTTCACGCCAGCAAACCCTGGCATTAGGCGGCGTTTGTGCGGTGGCGATTGTTCTGATGACGCTGTTTATCGACCCGGTGTTTGCGGCGCTCACCCGCATCATGATTGCCCTGCTGCAAACATTTGGTATGCAGGTCGCTATGCCTGACCTCCAGCCCGATGCCTTCCCGTTCTGGGATTCCACCATGCTGGTATTGTCGATTGCGGCCATGGTACTGATGACGCGCAAGTTCGTCGAAAACTGGCTGCTGTGGGTAGTTATCGACGTGATTAGCGTGGTTATTTACGCGGTGCAGGGCGTTTACGCCATGTCGCTTGAGTATGTCCTGCTGACGGCAATCGCGGTGATGGGATCCTACAGCTGGATCAAGAGCGCGCAGCGCAACGGCTATACACCACTAGCCGCGACGGCTTCCTGATTGACCCGATTTTCTGGCTACCCGCAGAGGTAGCCAGTTACTCTTTCTCCCCCTCTTTCTGCTACAATCCACCTCCCCGTGTTTACAGATTGAGCAATCCTCTATGCGTTTGAACCCCGGACAACAACAAGCCGTCGAATTCGTCACCGGACCTTGCCTGGTGCTGGCGGGCGCAGGTTCCGGTAAGACGCGTGTTATCACCAATAAAATCGCGCATCTGATTCGTGAATGCGGCTACCAGGCTCGACATATTGCGGCCGTGACCTTTACCAACAAGGCTGCGCGCGAGATGAAAGAGCGCGTGGCGCAAACGCTGGGGCGTAAAGAAGCACGCGGGTTGATGATCTCCACTTTCCACACTCTGGGACTGGATGTCATTAAGCGTGAATATGCGGCGCTGGGGATGAAGTCGAACTTCTCGCTGTTTGACGATACCGACCAGGTGGCCCTGCTTAAGGAGCTGACCGAAGGGCTAATTGAAGACGATAAGCTTATTCTCCAACAGCTGATCTCGACGATCTCCAACTGGAAAAACGATCTGATGACCCCGGCGCAGGCGGCAGCCAGCGCAAAGGGCGAGCGCGATCGTATTTTTGCTCACTGCTACGGTTTGTATGACGCCCATATGAAGGCGTGTAACGTTCTCGATTTTGACGATCTGATCCTGCTCCCCACGCTGCTGCTTCAGCGCAATGAAGAAGTGCGCGAGCGCTGGCAGAACAAAATTCGTTACCTGCTGGTGGATGAATATCAGGATACCAACACCAGCCAGTACGAGCTGGTGAAGTTGCTGGTGGGGAAACGGGCGCGCTTCACCGTCGTGGGCGATGACGATCAGTCGATCTACTCCTGGCGCGGCGCGCGTCCGCAGAACCTGGTGCTGTTGAGCAAAGATTTCCCGGCCTTGCAGGTGGTTAAACTGGAGCAAAACTACCGTTCCTCCGGGCGCATCCTGAAGGCGGCGAATATTCTCATCGCTAATAACCCACATGTGTTTGAAAAGCGGCTTTTTTCCGAGCTGGGCTATGGTGCGGAGCTTAAAGTATTGAGCGCCAATAACGAAGAGCATGAAGCGGAGCGCGTCACCGGTGAACTGATCGCCCATCACTTCGTCAATAAGACGCAGTATAAGGACTACGCGATTCTGTATCGCGGCAACCACCAGTCGCGGGTGTTCGAAAAATTCCTGATGCAGAACCGTATCCCGTACAAGATTTCTGGTGGGACATCGTTCTTCTCCCGTCCGGAGATTAAAGACTTGCTGGCCTATCTACGCGTACTCAGCAACCCGGATGACGACAGCGCGTTCCTGCGCATCGTTAATACACCGAAGCGCGAGATTGGCCCAGCGACGCTGCAGAAATTGGGTGAATGGGCGATGACGCGTAATAAAAGCCTGTTTACCGCCAGCTTTGACATGGGGCTGAGCCAGACGCTGACCGGACGCGGATATGATTCACTGACCCGCTTTACGCACTGGTTGGGTGAAATTCAGCGCCTGGCAGAGCGTGAACCCGTTGCGGCCGTACGCGATCTTATCCATGGCATTGATTACGAGTCCTGGCTGTATGAAACCTCGCCGAGTCCGAAAGCGGCAGAAATGCGCATGAAGAACGTCAACACGCTGTTTAGCTGGATGACAGAGATGCTGGAAGGCAGCGAGCTGGAAGAGCCAATGACCCTGACCCAGGTGGTTACTCGTTTTACCCTGCGTGACATGATGGAACGTGGAGAGAGCGAAGAAGAACTGGATCAGGTGCAGTTGATGACATTGCACGCTTCAAAAGGGCTGGAGTTTCCTTACGTATTTATGGTGGGAATGGAAGAAGGATTTTTGCCGCACCAGAGCAGCATTGATGAAGACAATATAGATGAAGAGCGTCGTCTGGCTTATGTAGGGATTACCCGCGCACAGAAAGAACTCATCTTTACACTGTGCAAAGAACGCCGTCAGTACGGTGAGCTGATACGCCCGGAACCGAGCCGTTTCCTGTTAGAACTGCCGCAGGATGACGTTATCTGGGAACAGGAGCGTAAAGTGGTAAGTGCTGAGGAACGGATGCAAAAAGGGCAGGCCAGTATTGCCAATATTCGGGCAATGATGGCAAAGGCAAAAGCGAAGCCGTAGGCCGGATAAGCGCGAGCGCCTTCCGGCAAATCAACGATTAACGTACTTCCAGCGGCCAGTGGACATAGCTTTGCCACTCACTTTCCTGATCGATGAGCTCTTTACCTAGCGGGTGATGTTCCAGCCAGCCTTCAGGTAGTATGACCGTCAGGTGCTCATCTCTTGCATCCAGCTGAATTTCCGGCACCAAATCATCGCGACGACGGCTGGCGAAAATGATCGCCAGTCGTAGCAAACGGCAAAGGTGCTCCGCGATGCGGGGTGGCACGGCGTTTTGCTGATGGAGCGAAGAGAGATCGACCGGATTGGTCTGGTTGAGTAACAGCGTGGCTAACAGTTTTTTCTGCGCCGGCGTAAAACCCGGAAGATCGAGATTGCGCACCAGATAAGCCGCATGCTGTGGTGCCTGTTTAAAATCAACGCTCAGCCCAATTTCATGCAGCTGGCAGGCGCTAATCAGTAGTTCGCGACTAATTGCTTCCAGATGCCACTTATTTTCCACTTGATCGAGGAATTTAGTTGCTAACATGGCAACGCGATGCGCTTGCTCTGTATCGACCATAAATCGACGCTGAATATTACGTAACGTGCGGCTGCGAATATCCTGATCCACTGCCAGATGTAGCATGCCATAGACCAGCCCTTCGCGTAATGCGCCGCCAGCAAGGGTCATGCACTGAATATTCAGTTCGGTGAAAATGGCAATCAGGATCGCCAGCCCGCTGGGGAAAACCAGCGCACGTTCCAGCGTTAAGCCTTCAATTTCCAGCTCTTCCAGACGACCACAATGAATGGCTCGCTGCTTTAGCTGCTGAAGTTTCGCCAGCGTGATACGCTCATCCATGCCTTGCGCCATCATGATTTCCTGCAGCGCCTGGACGGTACCAGAAGCACCAACGCAGACTTTCCAGCCATGAAAACGCAGTTTGTCAGCGACCGGACGCAGCACCTCGCGCGCAGCCTTTTCGGCCTGGTCGAAGTTTTCCTGCGCCAGATTACGATCGGTAAAATACCGTTCGAGCCAGGTGACGCAGCCCATTGACAGGCTAAACAAGGAAGTCGTTTGTGCGCCGGAGCCGGTAACCAGTTCAGTGCTGGCGCCGCCAATATCAACGACCAGACGCTGATCGGCCCCGCCGGTAGTGTGGGCAACACCCTGATAAATCAGTCGTGCTTCTTCTTCGCCGCTAATGACCTGGACAGGACAGCCAAGGATTTCTTGCGCTTTGGCGATAAACACATCGGCATTTACGGCGATGCGTAATGTTGCCGTGGCGACCACGCGGATTTGTGGTTGAGGAATATCCTGCAGGCGTTCAGCAAACAGGCGCAGACATTGCCAACCGCGCTCCATCGCCTCTGTGGAGAGAACGTAATCGCTGTTGAGTCCAGCGGCCAGACGCACTTTGCGTTTTATACGCGTGAGCGTCTGGATGCTTCCCGCCACCTCGCGTACGACCAGCATATGAAAACTATTGGAGCCGAGATCGATTGCTGCATACAACGAGGTAGAGTTCATACACTTCATCCTTCAACCTGTATCTGTGTTGGCTGCGTTCTCTCACCCGAATCACTTACTTTTGTAAGCTCATCGGGATTCGTTTTCTTGCCGCCTTGATAAAGGCTGAATGATTTTGTGTATGGCATAGCTTTTCTTAACCTGAACGACGACGATTACGCGGAGCGCCACCGGTACGACGCGGGCCATTACCTGTGCGCGGGCGCGTCAGGCGCAGCGGCTTCGGCAGATCGGTCATTAGCGCATCCGGGTTGTACTTGCTGACCGGAATTGAGTGGCCGATATAGGTCTCGATTGCAGGTAAATTCAGCGCGTATTCTTCGCAGGCCAGGCTGATAGAGTGACCGCTTGCGCCAGCACGACCCGTACGACCGATACGGTGAACGTAATCTTCACAGTCATCCGGCAGGTCATAGTTAAAGACGTGCGTTACGGCTGGGATATGCAGGCCACGCGCGGCAACGTCAGTCGCAACAAGAATGTCGAGATCGCCACGGGTGAACTCATCCAGGATACGCAGGCGTTTTTTCTGCGCCACGTCACCGGTCAACAGGCCGACGCGATGACCGTCCGCAGCGAGGCTGCCCCAAATATCTTCACAACGGTGCTTGGTGTTAGCAAAGACGATGGCGCGATCTGGCCACTCTTCTTCAATCAGCGTTTGCAATAAACGCATTTTTTCTTCGTTGGAAGGATAGAAGAGTTCTTCTTTAATGCGGTGACCTGTTTTCTGCTCCGGTTCGACTTCAACGTACTCAGCGTTATTCATCTGTTCGAACGCCAGTTCGCGGACGCGATAAGAGAGGGTTGCAGAAAACAGCATGTTCAGACGTTGGGTGGTTGGCGGCATACGACGGAACAGCCAACGGATATCTTTAATAAAGCCCAGATCGTACATACGATCGGCTTCATCCAGCACCACGACCTGAATCGCGCCCAGGTTAATGTGGTTCTGCTTTGCATAGTCAATGAGACGACCGGTCGTGCCGATAAGAATATCGACGCCGCTTTCCAGCACTTTCAGCTGTTTGTCGTAACCGTCGCCGCCATAAGCCAGGCCTAATTTCAGACCGGTGGTCTGTGCCAGCGGCTCGGCATCGGCGTGGATCTGCACGGCTAACTCACGCGTTGGCGCCATAATTAACGCACGCGGTTGGTTCACCTTGCGATCGGCAATCGCGGGATGAGAGAGAAGATAATGAAACGTTGACGTCAGGAACGCCATCGTTTTTCCGGTACCGGTTTGCGCCTGCCCTGCAACATCACGACCTGCCAGCGTTAGCGGCAGCGCGAGGGCCTGAATGGGCGTGCAGTTATGAAACCCTTTATTTTCAAGGGCTTCTATCACCTTTGGGTGCAGGGCGAAGTCGGAAAACTTCTGTTCTGTTAAATGTGTTTTGCTCATAGTGTGGTAGAATATCAGCTTACTATTGCTTTACGAAAGCGTATCCGGTGAAATAAAGTCAACCTTTAGTTGGTTAATGCTACACCAACAGCCTACACCAACACGCCAGGCTTATTCCTGTGGAGTTATATATGAGCGATAAAATTATTCACCTGACTGACGACAGTTTTGACACGGATGTACTCAAAGCGGACGGAGCGATCCTTGTTGATTTCTGGGCAGAGTGGTGCGGTCCGTGCAAAATGATCGCTCCGATTCTGGATGAAATCGCTGACGAATATCAGGGCAAACTGACGGTTGCTAAACTGAACATTGACCAAAACCCAGGCACCGCGCCGAAGTATGGTATTCGTGGTATCCCGACCCTGCTGCTGTTTAAAAACGGCGAAGTAGCGGCGACTAAAGTCGGCGCACTGTCCAAAGGTCAGTTGAAAGAATTCCTCGACGCGAATTTGGCGTAAGGAAGTCTCATGATCGGGCGACCATACTTCGAATTGATTCGGATGACTGGACGCCCGACTTGAGTCGTGCTAAGTTAGTGTTGACTTCGTATTAAACATACCTTATTAAGTTTGAATCTGGTTACATCCCATACTTCCCGTTGTTTCTCGCGCGAGAAGTGGACAGATTCAGGGCCTTATCACTCAATCCGTCTTGTCGTTTCAGTTCTGCGTACTTTCCTGTGACCAGACAGCGAACAGACATGAGTCGATGGCCGTAAACAGGCATGGATGACCCTGCCATACCATTCACAACATTAAGTTCGAGATTTACCCCAAGTTTAAGAACTCACACCATTATGAATCTTACCGAATTAAAGAATACGCCGGTTTCTGAGCTGATCACTCTCGGCGAAAATATGGGCCTTGAAAACCTGGCTCGTATGCGCAAGCAGGACATTATTTTTGCCATCCTGAAGCAGCACGCAAAGAGTGGCGAGGATATCTTTGGTGACGGTGTGCTGGAGATATTGCAGGACGGATTTGGTTTCCTCCGCTCTGCAGACAGCTCCTACCTCGCCGGTCCTGATGACATCTACGTTTCTCCCAGCCAAATCCGCCGTTTCAACCTCCGCACTGGTGATACCATTTCTGGTAAGATTCGCCCGCCGAAAGAAGGTGAACGCTACTTTGCGCTGTTGAAAGTTAACGAAGTTAACTACGACAAACCGGAAAACGCCCGTAACAAAATCCTCTTTGAGAACTTAACCCCGCTGCACGCAAACTCTCGTCTGCGTATGGAACGTGGTAATGGTTCTACTGAAGACTTAACGGCGCGCGTACTGGATCTGGCATCGCCGATCGGTCGTGGCCAGCGTGGTCTGATTGTTGCTCCGCCGAAAGCGGGTAAAACCATGCTGCTGCAGAATATCGCGCAGAGCATTGCATACAACCATCCAGACTGTGTGCTGATGGTGCTGCTGATTGACGAACGTCCGGAAGAAGTAACCGAGATGCAGCGTCTGGTGAAAGGTGAAGTGGTTGCGTCTACTTTTGATGAACCAGCATCCCGTCACGTTCAGGTTGCGGAAATGGTCATCGAGAAGGCAAAACGCCTGGTTGAACACAAGAAAGACGTTATCATTCTGCTCGACTCCATCACCCGTCTGGCGCGTGCTTATAACACCGTGGTTCCGGCTTCCGGTAAAGTGCTGACCGGTGGTGTGGACGCTAACGCCCTGCACCGTCCGAAGCGTTTCTTTGGTGCTGCGCGTAACGTGGAAGAGGGCGGCAGCCTGACCATCATCGCAACTGCGCTGATCGATACCGGCTCTAAAATGGATGAAGTTATCTACGAAGAGTTTAAAGGTACCGGCAACATGGAACTGCACCTCTCTCGTAAGATTGCGGAAAAACGCGTCTTCCCGGCTATCGACTACAACCGTTCCGGTACCCGTAAAGAAGAGCTGCTCACCACCCAGGAAGAGCTGCAGAAAATGTGGATCCTGCGCAAAATCATCCATCCGATGGGTGAAATCGACGCCATGGAATTCCTTATTAATAAGCTGGCGATGACCAAGACCAACGACGACTTCTTCGATATGATGAAGCGTTCCTGATCCTGGCATCATCTGAAAACGCCACGTTTTTACGTGGCGTTTTGCTTTTGTAGATGTAATCTTAACGACACAATAACAATAATCCGGTATGACATACCGCCAGGCGAAGAAGTGTTATAATTCGTATTTTGTGGTTAATAATCATACAGAACCACCTGATATGGAATCGGGTTTCTCTTCTGAATATGCGCCTCGATGGTTATACTTCATATATTGATATTCTTTGAGAGCATGTATAGTGAATTTACTGACAGCAAGTACTGATCTCATCAGTATTTTTTTATTCACAACGCTGTTTCTTTTCTTTGCCCGCAAGGTTGCGAAAAAGATAGGATTGGTGGATAAACCCAACTTTCGCAAACGTCATCAGGGACTGATTCCGCTGGTTGGGGGGATCTCGGTTTACGCTGGCATTTGCTTTACATTCCTCATCGCCGATTATTACATCCCGCATGCTACTCTCTACCTGGCCTGTGCCGGGGTACTGGTATTTATCGGTGCCCTGGATGACCGTTTTGATATTAGTGTAAAAATCCGTGCAACCGTTCAGGCCATTATCGGTATCATTATGATGGCGGTTGGTAAGCTGTATTTGCTAAGCCTGGGGTATATTTTTGGTCCCTGGGAGATGGTGCTCGGTCCTTTTGGTTATTTCCTTACCCTTTTTGCCGTCTGGGCGGCGATTAACGCCTTTAATATGGTGGATGGCATTGATGGCCTGTTAGGCGGGTTATCCAGCGTTTCATTTGCCGCGATGGGACTTATCCTGTGGTTTGATGGCCAGACGAGCCTGGCTATCTGGTGTTTTGCCATGATCGCCGCCATTTTGCCTTATATCATGCTGAACCTGGGGATACTCGGACGTCGCTATAAAGTCTTTATGGGCGATGCAGGCAGTACACTGATTGGCTTCACGGTAATTTGGATCCTGCTGGAGACCACACAAGGGAAAACGCATCCTATTAGCCCTGTCACCGCACTGTGGATTATCGCCATTCCGCTAATGGATATGGTGGCGATTATGTATCGTCGCTTACGTAAAGGTATGAGTCCTTTCTCCCCGGATCGCCAACATATTCATCACTTAATCATGCGCGCTGGGTTTACCTCCCGACAGGCTTTTGTCCTGATTACGTTGGCTGCAGCGATTCTGGCTGCTATCGGCGTACTGGCCGAATATTCCCGGGTTGTTCCGGAATGGGTGATGCTGGTGCTCTTTTTACTGGCATTTGTTTTATACGACTTTTGTATTAAACGTGCCTGGAAGGTAGCGAGATTTATCAAACGCTTGAAGCGCAAGCTGCGTAGAAACCGTGAAAGTAAACCAAACTTAACCAAATAAATTGAGGGTACGATGACACAACCATTACCGGGAGAACACGCCGTGAGCGCTGAAAATGAACTGGATATCCGTGGGTTGTTTCGTACCTTGTGGGCAGGGAAGGCGTGGATCGTCGGTATAGCGCTCGCCTTTGCGCTAGCCGCTCTTGCCTATACGTTTTTTGCTCGTCAGGAGTGGAGTGCTACGGCGATTTCAGATAGGCCAACGGTTAATATGTTGGGGGGTTACTATTCTCAACAGCAGTTTTTGCGTAACCTGGATATTAAGGCTAGTCTCGCATCTGCGGACCAGCCGTCGGTGATGGACGAAGCCTACAAAGAATTCATCATGCAGCTTGCCTCCTGGGATACGCGCCGTGAATTCTGGCAGCAGACTGATTACTATAAGCAGCGTATGGTGGGTAACAGTAAAGCCGATGCGGCGATGCTGGACGAACTGATCAATAACATTCAGTTTATGCCTGGCGATGCGATGCGTAATACCAATGACAGTGTGAAACTGATTGCGGAGACGGCTCCTGATGCCAACAATCTGCTGCGTCAGTACGTCGCCTTTGCCAGCCAGCGTGCGGCGCGTCATCTGAACGAAGAGTTAAAAGGGGCCTGGGCTGCACGCACCGTGCAGATGAAGGCGCAGGTTAAGCGCCAGGAAGAAGTGGCGAAATCGATATTCTCCCGCCGTGTTCACAATATTGAGCAGGCACTCAAAATTGCCGAACAGCATAACATTTCTCGTACTTCCACAGATGTTCCTGCTGATGAGTTGCCGGATTCTGAACTGTTCTTGCTTGGACGCCCTATGCTGCAGGCGCGACTCGAAAACCTACAGTCCGTTGGTCCGGATTTTGATCTGGACTACTTCCAAAACCGAGCCATGCTTAACACACTGAACGTTGGGCCAACTCTGGATCCTCGCTTTCAGACATATCGTTATTTGCGTACGCCGGAAGAGCCAGTAAAACGTGACAGCCCTCGCCGTGCCTTCCTGATGATTATGTGGGGCATCGTTGGGGCTCTGATTGGTGCTGGTGTCGCATTGACCCGTCGCCGCACGATTTAGCAATACCGTTGCAGTGAGGGGCTGGGCCCTCACTGCCAATCCGAAGAGAATCGATGTGAAAGTACTGACTGTATTTGGCACGCGACCGGAGGCTATAAAAATGGCTCCTCTGGTTCATGCGTTGGCAAAAGATCCTGATTTTGAGGCGAAAGTTTGCGTCACGGCGCAGCATCGGGAGATGCTCGATCAGGTGTTGAACCTCTTTTCCATAGTACCTGATTACGATCTCAATATTATGCAGCCAGGTCAGGGGCTAACAGAAATTACCTGCCGAATCCTTGAAGGATTAAAGCCAATTCTGGCTGATTTCAAACCTGATGTGGTGCTGGTTCACGGTGATACCACGACTACGATTGCCACCAGTTTGGCTGCGTTTTATCAGCGCATCCCGGTGGGGCATGTCGAGGCGGGTTTACGTACCGGCGATCTTTACTCTCCCTGGCCGGAAGAGGCGAACCGTACGCTGACTGGGCGTCTGGCTATGTATCATTTTGCGCCAACAGAAAACTCGCGCCAAAATTTGTTACGGGAAGCTATTCCTGATAATCGTATTTTCGTCACTGGCAATACGGTTATTGATGCGTTGATCTGGGTACGCGACCGCGTACTGGCGAGTGATGCATTGCGGGCGGAACTGGCAGAAAATTACCCTTTCCTGAGCGCTGACAAAAAGATGATCCTGGTGACCGGTCATCGTCGGGAAAGCTTCGGTCGCGGCTTTGAGCAAATTTGCCACGCGCTGGCGGAAATTGCCGCGGCTAATCAGAATGTGCAGATTGTCTACCCGGTACACCTGAATCCTAACGTCAGCGAGCCGGTCAACCGCATCCTGGGTCACGTTGAAAACGTGATTCTGATTGAACCGCAGGACTACATGCCGTTTGTCTGGCTGATGAATCACGCCTGGCTGATCCTGACCGATTCCGGCGGAATTCAGGAAGAAGCTCCATCCCTGGGGAAACCTGTGCTGGTGATGCGCGAAACAACGGAACGGCCTGAAGCCATTACCGCAGGCACTGTACGTCTGGTGGGTACTGACCCACAGCGTATCGTAGAAGAAGTCACGCGTTTGCTGCATGACGACAATGAATATCAGACCATGAGCCGTGCCCATAATCCATATGGTGACGGGCAGGCGTGTGGCCGTATTTTACACGCGTTAAAAAATAATCGGGTATCGCTATGAGTTTTACGACCATTTCTGTCATTGGGCTGGGTTATATCGGACTGCCAACGGCGGCTGCCTTTGCTTCCCGTCAAAAACATGTAATTGGCGTAGATGTAAATCAACATGCGGTGGATACCATTAATCGCGGCGAAATTCACATTGTTGAGCCCGATCTGGGCGCCGTGGTGAAAACGGCGGTCGAAAACGGATTTCTTCGTGCAACCATCACTCCCGTAGAAGCTGATGCATATCTGATTGCTGTGCCTACCCCATTCAAGGGAGAGCATGAACCCGATATGGTCTACGTTGAAGCTGCGGCTAAGTCTGTCGCGCCGGTGCTGAAAAAAGGCGCATTAGTGATACTTGAATCGACGTCACCTGTCGGGGCAACTGAACAGATGGCCGCATGGCTTGCAGAAATGCGGCCTGACCTGACGTTCCCGCAGCAGGTCGGTGAACAGGCCGATGTGAATATTGCTTATTGCCCGGAGCGTGTGTTGCCAGGCCAGGTCATGGTTGAACTGATTAAAAACGACCGCGTGATCGGCGGGATGACTTCCGTCTGTTCCGCGCGCGCCAGTGAGCTGTATAACATCTTCCTTGAGGGCGAATGTGTCGTAACCAACGCCCGCACCGCGGAAATGTGCAAGCTGACTGAGAATAGCTTCCGCGACGTCAATATCGCCTTCGCTAATGAATTATCGTTAATTTGCGCCGATCAGGGGATTAACGTCTGGGAACTGATTCGCCTGGCAAACCGTCATCCGCGTGTAAATATTCTGCAACCAGGACCGGGCGTTGGTGGGCACTGTATCGCGGTCGATCCGTGGTTTATTGTGGCGCAGAACCCGCAGCAGGCGAAACTGATCCGTACCGCACGCGAGGTTAATGATGGTAAGCCTCATTGGGTCGTTGATCGGGTAAAAGCAGCTGTAGCCGATTGTCTGGCAGATACCAACAAACGGGCCAGCGAAGTGAAAATCGCCTGCTTTGGTTTGGCTTTTAAACCGAATATTGATGATTTGCGTGAAAGTCCGGCGATGGGAATTGCGCAAAGCATCGCGCATTGGCACAAAGGCGAAACATTGGTGGTGGAACCGAATATCCATCAATTGCCGAAAAAACTGGACGGCATTTGCCAACTGGCGACGCTGGACGATGCGCTGGAAAGCGCCGATGTGCTGGTCATGCTGGTCGACCATAATGAATTTAAAGCCATTAAAGGCGATGCGGTTCTTCAGCAGTACATCGTTGATACCAAAGGGGTCTGGCGCTAATGAAACGAATTCTGGTTACCGGTGGCGCGGGGTTTATCGGCTCGGCGGTTGTACGGCATATTATTCATGAGACCCAGGATGCGGTGGTTGTGGTCGATAAGCTGACCTATGCCGGGAATCTGATGTCGCTGGCGCCGGTTGCACAGAATGACCGTTTTGCCTTTGAGAAAGTTGATATCTGCGATCGGGCATCGCTCGACAAGGTGTTTCAACAATACCAGCCAGACTGCGTGATGCATCTGGCGGCAGAAAGCCATGTCGATCGCTCCATTGATGGCCCGGCTGCCTTTATCGAAACCAACATCGTGGGAACCTACACGCTGTTGGAAGCGGCGCGCGCTTACTGGAGTGCATTGGCCAGCGAGAAAAAATTGGCGTTTCGCTTCCACCATATCTCAACTGATGAGGTGTATGGCGATCTCCATTCGACGGATGATTTCTTTACTGAAAGCACACCGTATGCGCCGAGTAGTCCTTATTCCGCGTCGAAAGCCAGCAGCGATCATCTGGTACGCGCGTGGTTGCGAACCTATGGCCTGCCAACGCTCATTACCAACTGCTCTAACAACTATGGCCCCTATCATTTCCCGGAAAAACTCATCCCGCTGATGATCCTCAATGCATTGGCTGGGAAACCGCTGCCGGTATACGGCAATGGGCAACAGATCCGCGACTGGTTGTACGTAGAAGATCATGCCAGGGCGCTCTATTGCGTGGCGACAACGGGCGCGATTGGGGAAACCTATAATATTGGTGGCCACAATGAGCGTAAAAACCTGGACGTTGTCGAAACGGTTTGTAGCCTTTTGGAAGAGCTGGCGCCGCAAAAACCGCAGGGTATTGCACAGTACCGAGACTTGATCACTTTTGTTGACGATCGCCCGGGTCATGATGTGCGGTATGCCATTGACGCGTCGAAAATTGCGCGTGAATTAGGCTGGATACCGCAGGAAACGTTTGAAAGCGGAATGCGCAAAACCGTGCAGTGGTATCTGGATAATCAGGCATGGTGGAAACCCGTGCAGGATGGCAGCTATCAGGGCGAACGTTTAGGTCTGAAGGGCTAACAGCCTGGTTTTGGCTCCCGGAGGAGACAACGCATGAAAGGTATCATTCTGGCGGGTGGCTCAGGTACTCGCCTGTATCCCATTACGCGTGGCGTATCGAAGCAGCTATTGCCCATTTACGATAAGCCGATGATTTACTACCCGCTTTCAGTGCTAATGCTGGCGGGAATTCGCGAAATTCTGATTATTACCACGCCGGAAGATAAAGGTTATTTCCAGCGTTTGTTAGGCGATGGCTCTGAGTTCGGCATTGAACTGCACTATGCTGAGCAACCCAGCCCGGATGGATTAGCGCAGGCTTTTATCATTGGTGAAACGTTCCTTAACGGTGAACCGTCATGTCTGGTATTAGGGGATAATATCTTCTTTGGTCAGGGCTTCAGTCCAAAACTACGTCATGTAGCCGCCCGCACAGAAGGTGCGACGGTGTTTGGTTACCAGGTGATGGATCCTGAACGTTTTGGTGTTGTGGAGTTTGACGACAGTTTTCGCGCTATCTCTCTGGAAGAGAAGCCGAAAGCACCGAAATCTAACTGGGCGGTAACCGGCCTTTATTTCTATGACAGTAAAGTGGTGGAATACGCAAAACGCGTGAAACCTTCTGAGCGTGGAGAACTGGAGATTACGTCAATCAATCAGATGTATCTTGATGACGGGCATCTGACGGTAGAATTGCTTGGACGTGGCTTTGCCTGGCTGGATACCGGGACGCATGACAGTTTGATCGAAGCGAGCACGTTTGTGCAGACGGTAGAAAAACGTCAGGGCTTTAAAATAGCCTGTCTGGAAGAGATCGCCTGGCGTAACGGTTGGCTGGATGATGAAGGCGTGAAACGTGCCGCCAGTTCGCTGGCTAAAACGGGGTACGGCCAATATTTGCTGGAGCTGCTTCGTGCTCGCCCGCGCCAGTATTGAGCCGCTTAGCTGGGAAAATACGTTTTTTGGCGTGAATAGCGCCATTATACGTTTTGACCAACACGCGCCGGTTCTGACGGAGGATGCGTTACGTCCCTGGTCGCGGGTACAGGCAAAAATTCCTGCCGCAAATACCCATGAATTAGATGCTTTGCAGCAGTTAGGTTTCTCACTGGTCGAAGGCGAAGTGGATTTTGTGCTGCCAGTGGCATCTACCAGTGGCAACACTGACGTGCAGATTGCTCAAATTACGGATATTCCGGCGTTACGCCGCCTGGCGGAACAAGCGTTCGCGCAAAGCCGTTTTCGCGCCCCGTGGTATGCCGCAGATGCCAGTTCGCGTTTTTATGCACAGTGGATTGAAAATGCGGTGCTGGGGACGTTCGATCATCAATGCCTCGTTTTACGCACGCCAACAGGTGAAATTCGTGGTTATGTCTCGCTGCGCGAACTGAATGCGACCGAGGCGCGAATTGGCCTACTGGCTGGGCGTGGCGCGGGCGAAGAACTAATGCTGGCTGCGCTTTGCTGGGCGCAGGCCCGCGGTAAAACAACATTGCGCGTGGCAACCCAAATGGGTAACACCGCCGCGCTTAAACGTTACATACACAGTGGTGCGAATGTGGAAAGCACCGCGTATTGGTTATACAGGTGACACGATGATTCCATTTAATGCACCGCCGGTGGTGGGAACTGAACTCGATTACATGCAGTCTGCGATGAACAGCGGCAAACTGTGTGGCGACGGCGGCTTTACCCGCCGCTGTCAGCAGTGGCTGGAGCAGCATTTTGGCAGCGAGAAAGTTCTGTTGACGCCATCTTGTACCGCATCGCTTGAGATGGCGGCATTGCTGTTGGACATTCAGCCTGGCGATGAAGTCATCATGCCGAGCTACACATTTGTTTCCACGGCTAACGCATTCGTTTTGCGCGGGGCGAAAATCGTCTTTGTTGATATCCGTCCGGATACCATGAACATTGACGAAACGCTGATTGAAGCGGCTATTACCGACAAAACCCGCGCTATTGTGCCAGTACATTACGCGGGCGTGGCCTGTGAAATGGATACCATTATGGCGCTGGCCGCTAAATATAACCTGTATGTGGTCGAAGATGCGGCTCAGGGCGTGATGTCGACTTATAAAGGTCGGGCGTTGGGGACGATTGGTCACATTGGCTGCTTTAGCTTCCATGAGACTAAAAACTACACCGCAGGCGGTGAAGGTGGCGCGACGCTGATCAATGATAAAAAATTAGTCGAACGTGCCGAGATTATTCGTGAAAAAGGGACGAACCGTAGCCAGTTTTTCCGTGGTCAGGTAGACAAGTATACCTGGCGCGATATCGGCTCCAGCTATTTGATGTCCGATCTGCAGGCTGCCTATCTGTGGGCGCAACTGGAAGCGGCTGACCGTATTAACCAGCAACGTCTGGCGCTGTGGCAGAATTACTATGATGCCCTCGAACCGCTGGCGCGTGCCGGACGTATTGAGCTGCCTGCTGTCCCGGAAAACTGCGTGCAGAATGCCCATATGTTTTATATCAAGCTGCGCGATATCGACGATCGCACCGCGTTGATTAATTTCCTCAAAGAAGCTGAAATTATGGCGGTGTTCCACTATATCCCGCTACATGATTGCCCGGCTGGCGATAAATTTGGCGTGTTTGCCGGTGTGGATCGTTACACCACCAAAGAGAGCGAGCGTCTGCTACGTTTACCGCTGTTCTATAACCTGTCGCCGGTTAACCAGCGAACGGTAATTTCGACATTACTCAATTACTTCGCCTGATATGTCGCTTGCTAAAGCGTCCTTATGGACGGCGGCCAGTACGCTGGTAAAAATTGGTGCGGGTTTGCTGGTGGTGAAGTTATTGGCCGTCTCCTTTGGCCCGGCAGGTGTGGGTCAGGCGGGTAATTTTCGCCAAATGGTTACCGTGCTGGGCGTGTTGGCGGGGGCCGGCATTTTCAACGGCGTCACGAAATACGTTGCGCAGCACCATGACGATCCGGCCCGACTCCGTAAGGTGGTCGGTACATCTTCCGCAATGGTGCTGGGATTCTCTACGCTGATGGCGGCGATTTTCCTGCTGGCGGCCGCACCCATCAGTCAGGGGTTGTTTGGCCATACGCATTATCAGGGGCTGGTTCGACTGGTTGCGCTGGTGCAGATGGGCATCGCCTGGGCTAACCTGCTGCTGGCGCTGATGAAAGGCTTCCGCGATGCGGCAGGCAACGCGCTGTCGCTGATTGTGGGTAGCCTGGTGGGCGTAGTAGCTTACTATGGCTGCTATCGCCTGGGGGGCTATGAAGGCGCCTTGCTGGGCCTGGCCCTGGTGCCAGCGCTGGTCGTTATCCCTGCCATCATTATGCTGCTTAAGCGTGGAACTATTCCGCTGCATTACCTGAAGCCCTCGTGGGACCATGGTCTGGCCGGGCAGCTAAGCAAGTTTACGCTGATGGCGCTGATTACATCCGTGACGCTGCCTGTGGCATACGTGATGATGCGAAACCTGCTGGCGGCGCAGTACAGTTGGGATGATGTGGGGATCTGGCAGGGAGTCAGCAGTATCTCCGATGCCTATCTGCAATTTATTACCGCCTCATTCAGCGTTTACTTGCTGCCGACGTTGTCGCGGCTGACCGAAAAGCGCGACATTACCCGCGAGGTCATTAAGTCGTTGAAGTTTGTGCTGCCGGCGGTTGCCGCCGCGAGCTTTACCGTCTGGCTATTGCGTGATTTTGCGATCTGGCTGCTCTTTTCCGCAAAATTCACCGCCATGCGCGACCTGTTTGCCTGGCAACTGGTTGGTGATGTACTGAAAGTTGGCGCTTACGTTTTTGGTTATCTGGTGATCGCGAAAGCGTCGCTGCGGTTTTATATTTTGGCTGAAATTAGCCAGTTCATGTTATTGACGGCGTTTGCCCACTGGCTGATCCCGGCACATGGTGCTCTGGGAGCTGCGCAGGCGTATATGGCAACATACATCGTCTATTTTTCTCTTTGTTGTGGCGTGTTTTTACTCTGGCGTAGGCGGGCATGACTGTACTGATTCACGTTCTGGGATCGGATATCCCTCACCATAACCAAACCGTGCTGCGGTTTTTTAACGATTCGCTGGCTGCGACGAGCGAGCACGCGCGCACGTTTATGGTTGCAGGCCAGGATGCTGGATTCAGTGAGAGCTGCCCGGCGTTATCGCTGAGTTTCTATGACGGGAAAAAGGCGCTGGCCCAGGCGGTTATTGCGAAGGCGAAAGCGAATCGCCAGCAGCGCTTCTTCTTTCATGGTCAGTTCAACACCAGCCTGTGGCTGGCGCTGCTGAGCGGGGGAATTAAACCGGAGCAGTTTTACTGGCACATCTGGGGCGCGGATTTATATGAAGTTTCCAGTGGGCTGAAATTCCGCCTGTTGTACCCGATTCGCCGCATGGCGCAGAATCGCGTGGGCTGCGTGTTTGCTACGCGAGGCGATTTACGTTATTTCGCTGGGCAGCATCCGCACGTTCGTAGCGAGCTGCTCTATTTCCCAACGCGGATGGATCCCTCGCTCAATAATCTGAGCAGTGAACGTCAGCGCAGCGGTAAGATGACGGTGTTGGTTGGCAACTCTGGCGATCGCAGCAATGAGCATATTGCCGCGCTACATGCTGTTCACCAGCAGTTTGGTGATACGGTGAATGTGATAGTGCCGATGGGGTATCCTGCGAATAATACGACCTATATCGATGAGGTTCGTCAGGCGGGTCTGGCACTATTTAGCGCTGATAATTTGCAAATATTGAGTGAAAAACTGGAGTTTGATGCCTATCTGGCACTACTGCGTCAGTGCGATCTGGGCTACTTTATTTTTGCCCGTCAGCAAGGGATCGGTACCCTGTGTTTGTTAATCCAGGCCGGTATCCCGTGCGTGCTCAACCGTGAAAATCCTTTCTGGCAGGATATGGCAGAGCAAAATATCCCGGTCCTGTTTACGACAGATCAACTCAATGAAGGTCTCGTACGCGAAGCGCAGAGCCAACTGGCGTTGGTAGATAAAAATACGATCACCTTCTTTAGCCCGAATTATCTGCAACCGTGGCATCATGCGCTGCGCATTGCTTCAGGAGAAACCAAATGAGCCTGATGCAATTCAGCGGTCTGCTGGTGGTCTGGCTGCTCTCCACTTTGTTTATCGCCACGCTGACCTGGTTTGAATTCCGCCGCGTGCGTTTTAACTTTAACGTCTTTTTCTCGTTGCTGTTTTTGCTGACGTTCTTCTTCGGATTCCCGCTGACCAGCATCCTGGTGTTCCGTTTTGATGTGGCGGTAGCACCACCGGAGATCCTGCTGCAGGCTTTGCTATCAGCCGCCTGTTTCTATGCCGTTTACTACGTGACGTATAAAACGCGCTTACGTAAGCGCGTAGAGAATAAGCCGCGCAGGCCGCTATTTACTATCAATCGCGTGGAGGCCCATTTGACCTGGGTTATCCTGATGGCGATTGCGTTGGTGAGCGTGGGCGTCTTCTTTATGCACAATGGGTTCCTGCTGTTCAGACTGCAATCCTACAGCCAGATTTTTTCCAGTGAAGTCTCTGGAGTGGCGTTGAAGCGCTTCTTCTACTTCTTCATTCCGGCAATGTTGGTGGTCTACTTCCTGCGCCAGGACAGCAAAGCGTGGCTGTTTTTCCTGGTAAGCACAGTCGCGTTTGGCTTGTTGACCTATATGATTGTGGGGGGAACGCGCGCCAATATTATTATTGCGTTTGCCATCTTCCTGTTTATCGGCATTATTCGCGGTTGGATTTCGCTGTGGATGCTCGCCGCCGCAGGCGTGTTGGGCATCGTCGGTATGTTCTGGCTGGCGCTGAAACGCTACGGGATGAACGTGAGCGGTGACGAGGCGTTCTATACGTTCCTGTACCTGACGCGTGATACCTTCTCGCCATGGGAAAACCTGGCGCTGTTGCTGCAGAACTACCACAATATTGAGTTCCAGGGGTTGGCGCCGATCGTCCGTGATTTCTACGTCTTTATCCCCTCCTGGCTGTGGCCTGGGCGGCCGAGTATCGTTCTCAACTCCGCGAACTACTTTACCTGGGAGGTGTTGAACAACCACTCGGGGCTGGCGATTTCGCCAACGTTAATTGGTTCGCTGGTGGTGATGGGCGGGGCGCTGTTTATACCGTTAGGCGCGATTGTCGTCGGGTTAATCATTAAATGGTTCGACTGGCTATATGAATTAGGTAACCGCGAAACCAATCGCTACAAGGCGGCCATTTTGCACAGTTTCTGTTTTGGCGCCATTTTCAATATGATCGTTTTGGCACGTGAAGGACTGGATTCGTTTGTCTCGCGAGTGGTCTTTTTCCTCGTGATTTTCGGCGTTTGTCTGCTGGTGGCAAAATTGCTGTTCTGGCTATTCGATAGCGCGGGACTTATCCATAAACGAATTAAATCGCTGCCCCGGACACAGATTGAAGGATCGTAATGACAGATAACACAACTGCGCCACTCTATTCGCTGCGCGGGTTACAACTGATTGGCTGGCGCGATATGCAACACGCGCTAAATTACCTGTTTGCCGAAGGACGCCTCAGGCCTGGGACGCTGGTGGCTATCAATGCCGAGAAAATGCTGACGGCAGAAGATAACCCTGAAGTGTGGGATCTGATTAACGCCGCTGAGTTCAAATATGCGGATGGCATTAGCGTGGTGCGTTCGGTGCGTAAAAAATTCCCGCAGGCGCAGGTTTCACGCGTAGCGGGGGCTGATCTCTGGGAAGCGCTAATGGCGAGAGCCGGGCAGGAGGGAACGCCGGTTTTCCTGATTGGCGGCAAGCCTGAGGTTCTGGCGCAAACCGAAGCCAAATTGCGTGCGCAGTGGCATGTGAACATTGTGGGTAGCCAGGACGGTTATTTTACGCCGGAGCAGCGTCAGGAATTGTTTGAGCGTATCCACGCCAGCGGTGCGCAAATTGTGACGGTGGCGATGGGGTCGCCGAAACAAGAAATTTTTATGCGTGATTGCCGGAAGATCCACCCTGAAGCGCTGTATATGGGGGTGGGTGGTACCTACGACGTCTTTACCGGTCACGTTAAGCGGGCGCCTAAACTCTGGCAAAATCTGGGGCTGGAGTGGCTGTATCGCTTACTGTCACAGCCGAGCCGTATCACCCGTCAACTTCGTTTGTTGCGCTATCTCCGTTGGCACTATACCGGCAACCTCTGACGCTCTCTCCTCTGATAAGTAGCGTGATCTGCTAATCACGCTACTTATTCACAACATAATCGCTGCTTTCTCGCACAATCTATTCATTTTTTGAATGCTTTAATTGCCATTTAAGCGATTTTAGGAAACCATTCGCAACAATCATTACAGTGCCATGGTGTTTTGGCGCCAACCGTTAAGCGGTCGATGCCGTATGGCCTGTTATGGAATAACAAGATGTACCCATAACGAGAACCGGTAATACCGGACAGCATGCAAACACATCAAGAGGATTTATGGCCGAGAACAAACCTGAGCTACAGCGTGGGCTGGAGGCTCGTCACATCGAATTAATTGCCCTTGGAGGCACTATTGGCGTCGGACTGTTTATGGGCGCCGCCAGTACCCTGAAATGGGCGGGGCCTTCGGTCCTGCTGGCGTATATCGTCGCGGGGCTGTTCGTCTTTTTCATTATGCGTTCCATGGGGGAGATGTTATTCCTCGAGCCGGTTGCCGGTTCATTCGCTGTTTACGCGCACCGTTACATGAGTCCCTTCTTTGGCTATCTCACCGCCTGGTCATACTGGTTTATGTGGATGGCGGTAGGGATATCAGAGATTACCGCTATCGGGGTGTACGTGCAGTTCTGGTTCCCGGAAATGGCGCAATGGATACCCGCCCTGATTGCTGTCGGGCTGGTTGCGCTGGCAAACCTCGCCGCGGTTCGCCTGTATGGTGAAATTGAATTCTGGTTTGCCATGATCAAAGTGACCACCATCATTGTGATGATCGTCATTGGGTTAGGAGTGATTTTCTTCGGCTTTGGCAATGGCGGCCAGGCGATTGGCTTTGGCAACCTGACCGAGCATGGCGGCTTCTTTGCCGGCGGCTGGAAGGGCTTTCTGACGGCATTGTGTATTGTTGTGGCGTCCTACCAGGGCGTGGAACTGATCGGCATTACTGCGGGTGAAGCGAAGAACCCCCAGGTCACACTGCGTAGCGCGGTGGGGAAGGTGCTGTGGCGTATCCTGATTTTCTACGTCGGCGCGATCTTTGTTATCGTCACTATTTTCCCGTGGAACGAGATTGGCAGCAACGGCAGCCCATTTGTGCTCACTTTTGCCAAGATTGGTATTACCGCCGCGGCAGGGATTATTAACTTTGTGGTCCTGACGGCGGCGCTGTCAGGCTGTAACAGCGGCATGTACAGCTGCGGGCGTATGCTCTACGCGTTGGCAAAGAATCGCCAGCTACCTGCTGTTGTTGGAAAAGTATCTCGCCATGGCGTGCCAGTTGCTGGTGTGGCGATTTCTATCGCGATCCTGCTGATTGGTTCGTGCCTGAACTACATCATTCCCAACCCGCAGCGTGTGTTCGTGTATGTTTATAGCGCCAGCGTGCTGCCGGGGATGGTGCCGTGGTTTGTGATCCTGATAAGCCAGCTGCGTTTCCGTCAGGCGCATAAAGCGGCGATCGCCAGTCATCCTTTCCGCTCGATTTTGTTCCCGTGGGCAAATTATTTGACGATGGCGTTCCTGATTTGCGTATTAATTGGCATGTACTTCAATGAAGATACCCGAATGTCGCTGTTTGTTGGCATTATCTTCTTACTGGGCGTGACGCTCATTTATAAGGCTTTTGGCCTGAATCGTCATGGCACAGCCCATAAATTGCGGGAATAAGCGACAAAACGCACAAACCATGACCAAACGATAATTTATTTTAAAAAAGCACTAGACAGAAGACCGAGACCTCCGTAATATCCAGCCCCGCAACGGCGCTAAGCGCCCGTAGCTCAGCTGGATAGAGCGCTGCCCTCCGGAGGCAGAGGTCTCAGGTTCGAATCCTGTCGGGCGCACCATTTAGTTAGGTGCCGGAGCTGCGGTGGTTTTAATACCGCGTAAAAGATTTGCAGTGGTGGCTATAGCTCAGTTGGTAGAGCCCTGGATTGTGATTCCAGTTGTCGTGGGTTCGAATCCCATTAGCCACCCCATTAATTTAAAGTTGTGAAATGCGAAGGTGGCGGAATTGGTAGACGCGCTAGCTTCAGGTGTTAGTGTCCTTAGGATGTGGGGGTTCGAGTCCCCCCCCTCGCACCACGACTTAAAGAATTGAACTAAAAATTCAAAAAGCAGTAAAACGGCGAGTAGCGCAGCTTGGTAGCGCAACTGGTTTGGGACCAGTGGGTCGGAGGTTCGAATCCTCTCTCGCCGACCAATTTTGAACCCCGCTTCGGCGGGGTTTTTTGTTTTCTGATTTCCCTTCACAGCCCTTATTCCCGCGAATTACCTGATGTCTTAAAAAGTTCGAATACCTGGTTTTTGCAGTGCAATCGTGGCATGCGTTGTGCAATAATATACGGGTAGATGCTCATTCCATCTCTTATGTTCGCCATCAGGCCTCATAAACTCAGGAATGATGCAGAGCCGTTTACGGTGCTTATCGTCCACAGACAGATGTCGCTCAGGCCTCATCAAACACCATGGACATAACGTTGAGTGAAGCACCCATTATGTTGTCATACAGACCTGTTTAACGCCTGCTCCTTACCGAGCGGGCGTTTTTTTATGCATCTTAAATGATTTTGTGTAGACGGTAGGCCCGGTAAGCGAAGCACCGGGCAAGAGGGAATTACTGCGGGGGATTGTTGTTCTGCAGCGTCAACATCAGGCCATCACGGCGCATGGTGGCGGCTTCTTCCGGCTGATGCAGTCTGTCCAGCGCGTCAGCAAGCCAGGCGTAGTCGTAGGCGTCCGGGCGCTGTTTGAGCGCTGCACGGAAGGCGAGCGTGGCTTCCTGCCATTCACCATGCTTCATTAACGATTGCCCCAGCGTGCTCCACAGCAACGGGCGATCGCCTACGGCCTTAATCTGCTGGCGCAGCACTTTTTCTATCTGTTCCGGGTTGTTGGTTTTCAGGCGCGGGATCGGCAGCACCAGACGGTCGTCATACTGACGTTTTAGACCGTCAATGATGACCTGCTGCGCCGTATCATGATCGTCGCACTCAATCAGATGTTCAGCCATCGCTACCTGCAGGGCAACCTGATGACGGGTTTTACGGTTCTGGTTTTTCCACCAGGCACGTAGTCCCTCACTGCCCTGATCGGCGCGAACCTGATCCATCAGACCCACCCATGCCTGTTGTTCCAGCATTGCGCGGTGCTCTTCATCACCTACATGCGCTTTAGCCATAGATGGAATGATATCCAGTAACGAACTCCATGCGCCGGTGCGAATGTAGGCTTGCTCAGCCAGACGCAGCACTTCCGGATGACGCGGCGTCACCTCCAGCAGCTTATCTACGCTGTGGCGCGCGGCGTGATTTTCATTACGCGCCAGTTGCAGACGAACGCGAGCGATTTCTACCGGGATCGTATCATTCCCGGCCAGTTCAGCGGCACGCTCAAGGTGTTGGTTGGCGCGCGCTTCGTCACCGCGCTGCTGGGCCGCTTCTGCCGCCAGCAGATAATTCACTACCGGTTGTTCAGCATGATCGGCGTTTTTCGACATCAGCTTTTCAACCTGCTGATAATCGCCTTCTGCCAGCTTGAGCAGCGCTTGTTCGGTCTGTTTGCGGGCGCGGCGACGCTTACGGCCGACAAACCATCCGCGGGTATGCGCACCTGTGCGGAAAATTCGGCGCAGCAACCATTCAATCGCAAACAGAACGACCATCGCGACGATCAGGATGATCACCAGGCCCGTCACGCTGGTTTCAATGTTGTAATTATCGGTTTGGATCAGCACGTAGCCCTGATGACCGGCAATCATTGGACCAACGACGATCCCGGCGATCAACAGTACAAAGAGCAATAATACTTTTAGCATCATTATTCTCCTTGCGGCGCGGTTGCCGGATTGTCTGCCGAAGGAGCAGGAGCGGCGGCAACCGGCGCTGTGACAGGCTGCGCCAGTAAATTACGAACACGGGTCTGCATTAATTTGTCGAGAATAGCCTGGCTCTGCAGCGTTTCTGGCACATCCATACTGATGCTTTGTTGGCTCAGCTGGTCTACCTCTTCCAGGAAAGCTTTGGTGGTTGCATCGTCGGTGTCGTAGTAGGCGCGTACCCAGGTGGAGACATTTTCCAGCGCCTGGCGGTATGTCTCTTCCTGATGACGCGGTACGGCCTGGGCGGCTACTAACAGGCGAGAACGAATGTTCTCACGTAAGTAAACGTCCTGGTTCGGTGCCAGCAGCGGGACGGCGGTTTCATCTCGACGGCGAACAGTGATAAAGCTGTCCATAAAACTCTGCCAACTTTTTTGCAGGTTGACGCGCCATTCACTAATTGAGCTGGACAGCTCGCTGCTGTCGGAGTCCATCGGTGAATCGTCGGTGTCGTTGTCGGCCAGACGCAGGTTATCTATCTGGTTAGCGAGCTGATTCACTTTCAGGATAATGCCGTCATAGTCGACCTGTGTTACCGCGGAGAGGCTCGCGATATCGTCAGTAATCGCGCGACGGGCGGAAATTAAGCTCGGGTCGTTCATATCAGCCAGACTGGCGTCGGCGCTTTTCAGCAACGCCGCTGCGGTGGTAACGTCCTGATCGCTCCATAATTTACGACCGGCCAGTTTTACCAGAAAATCAGCCTGCGCCAGCAGCCATGTCCCGGCATCGCTGCCGGAAATAGTGGCGACTTTTTGCTGAACTTCATCAAGCTGTTTGACCAGTGCGGCCTGCTGGCGAGTGGCTTCATCAAGCTGCGTTGCCTGCTGTTTAATAATGCCTTCCAGCTCAGCTTTTTGGTTTTCTTGCGCTTTTTGCAGCGCCGTCAGCTGGTTCGCCAGCGCATCGCTGGTTGCCGTCTGCGTTGTTGCCTGCTGTTTCCCCCAGCCATACAGCCCCACACCTGCTGCCAGCGCAATAGCAATCGCCACCGCGCTCAGAATCAGCGCCGTGCTGTTGTTAGCCTTTTTTTCAGTATTGACTGGCTGTGCTGTGGTTTCCACGGCCTCCCTGGTCTCTTCAACCACGGCGGAGGATTTTTCTTGTTCCGTCATTATGGCATCCCATTATGAGAGTTATTGTAATGCGCGTAGTAGCGCATCGTTGTCGGCGTTATCAGCGACCTTAATATCTTGCCAGCCCAGTTCCCGGGCGAGGTGCGCCAGACGCTCACTGACGACCAGCAGCCGACAGCGTAGTAACCAGTGCTCACGATACCACTGCGGAATGAGCGACCAGAGCTGTTGTAACATCTCTCCGCTGGTGACCACCACCGTGGTCACGCCGCGAGATTGCCAGCGCATTGCTTCTTCCGCACCATCGTAATTTTTTGCACTGCGTTGATAACATTCACAAAAATCAACATCGGCTCCGCGCGCCGTCAGGGTTTCACCTATCAGTTCCCGACCGCCGTTGCCGCGTAAAATAAGCGCGCGTTTTCCCGCAATATTTTGTAATTCAGGTAATTGTAGCAAGACTTCGCTGATTTCCCGATCCAGAGGATAGTGAATATTGCAGCCGCTAACAGTATGCAGCGCCAGCGCCGTTGTGCGGCCAATGGCAAAATAATGCGGAAGGGAAGGCCAGCTTTTCCCTTGTTGCTGAAGTTCGGCATCGGCAAAGGTGACAGCGTGCTGCGAGAGGGCAAAAACCAGATCGTTATCCGTCAACGCCGACAGTCGGGAGGCGAGTGTTGCCAGTTCCCGACCCGGGGAAAACTCGATGAGCGGAAAACTCCAGGCCACCTGCCCCAGTGTGCGCAGACGGCTCACTAACTCTTCCCCTGCGGGAGACGGGCGGGTGACCAGAATACTCATGCGGGTGCTTCTCCGTTATAAACTTCAGCCAGAATGGCGCGCGCACCGTTTTCCAGTAGCTCTTCTGCCAGAGAGATGCCCATCTTTTCTGCATCCTGCGGGGCGCCGCGACGTTCTCCGCATACCATCTGCGATCCGTCAGGCGCGCCGACCAGCGCGCGTAGCCAAATCTCACCGTTGATGAGTTCGGCATAGCTGCCGATAGGTACCTGACATCCCCCTTCGAGGCGGGTGTTCATGGCGCGTTCGGCTGTTACGCGTAGTGCGGTCTCTTCATGATTGAGCGGCGCTAACAGCGCCTGAGTGCGCATATCGTCCAGTCGGCACTCTATGCCAACAGCGCCTTGCCCGACTGCGGGCAAGGATACTTCCGGCGGCAGTGCGGTACGGACTCGCGACTCAAGCCCTAAACGTTTTAACCCGGCCACCGCCAGGATAATGGCGTCATAATCGCCGTTATCGAGTTTGCCGAGGCGCGTACCAACGTTACCGCGCAGCGAACGGATGACGAGATCCGGGCGACGCTTTGCCAATTGGCACTGGCGACGCAAACTGGATGTCCCAACAATACTACCCGCGGGAAGGTCATCCAACGTGTTGTACTTATTTGAGACGAAAGCATCACGCGGATCCTCTCGCTCGCAAATGGTGACCAGTCCAAGACCGTCAGGGAATTCAACCGGCACATCCTTCATGGAATGCACGGCGATATCGGCGCGTTTTTCCAGCAGCGCGACTTCCAGCTCTTTAACAAACAACCCTTTCCCTCCGACCTTCGCCAGCGGGGTATCAAGGATCACATCGCCACGGGTTACCATAGGAACCAGTTCCACGATCAGACCGGGGTGATTTGCCATTAAAGCGTCTTTGACATAATGTGCCTGCCAGAGCGCAAGGGGGCTTTGGCGTGTGGCAATTCTCAAAACATTGTCTAACATGCTTGTTACCGTCATTATCAATCATTGACCATCCTAACATCCTTATCAAAGGGATGTCAGCGTTACGCTCAAACGTAAGTGAGAGGAAAAGCTGCTGCATCATCAGTGGCAGTGAATAATGACGAGAAACCTTCCGACCGTATGAAGGAATTTACACGTAACGAACGGTGCTACACTTGTATGTAGCGCATCTTTCTTTACGGTCAATGAGCAAGGTGTTAAATTGATCACGTTTTAGACCATTTTTTCGGCTGTACCGCACAAAAAAATACGGGCGAAAAACAGGTAACGGTTATTTTTGACATACGGTTTATCCGAATTGATGACGATTAATTGTGAGCGCTTGCGCCGCAGTAATCGACAACATGACGGATAGCAACATCAGGCGATACGTCTTGTACCTCTATATTGAGACTCTGAAACAGAGACTGGATGCCATAAATCAACTGCGTGTGGATCGCGCGCTTGCTGCCATGGGGCCTGCTTTCCAGCAGGTATACAGTCTGCTGCCGACATTATTGCACTACCACCACCCTCTGATGCCGGGTTACCTCGATGGTAACGTTCCCAAAGGCATATGCTTTTACACGCCTGATGAAACCCAACGCCACTACCTCAACGAACTGGAACTGTACCGCGGCATGTCACCGCAGGAACCTCCCAAGGGCGAACTGCCGATCACTGGCGTTTACTCAATGGGCAGTACCTCTTCGGTAGGGCAAAGCTGTTCTTCCGACCTTGATATCTGGGTCTGCCACCAATCCTGGCTGGATAGCGAAGAGCGACAGCTGTTGCAGCGTAAATGTAGCCTGCTCGAAAGCTGGGCCGCTTCGCTGGGCGTGGAAGTCAGTTTCTTCCTGATTGATGAAAACCGTTTCCGTCACAATGAAAGCGGAAGTCTCGGTGGTGAAGACTGTGGCTCGACGCAGCATATCCTGTTGCTTGATGAATTCTATCGCACCGCTGTGCGCCTCGCGGGCAAACGTATTCTGTGGAATATGGTGCCGGGCGACGAAGAAGAGCATTACGACGATTACGTCATGAAGCTCTACGCACAGGGGGTGTTAACGCCAAACGAATGGCTGGATCTCGGCGGACTCAGTTCGCTCTCCGCCGAAGAGTACTTTGGCGCCAGCCTCTGGCAGCTGTACAAAAGTATCGATTCCCCGTACAAAGCAGTGCTAAAGACGCTGCTGCTGGAAGCCTATTCCTGGGAATATCCCAATCCACGCCTGTTGGCGAAAGACATTAAACAGCGCCTGCACGATGGCGAGATCGTCTCTTTTGGTCTCGATCCCTACTGCATGATGCTGGAGCGTGTTACCGAATATCTCACGGCGATCGAAGACCCGACGCGTCTGGATTTAGTGCGTCGATGTTTCTACTTAAAAGTATGTGAGAAACTGAGCCGCGAGCGCGCCTGCGTGGGCTGGCGTCGTGAAGTATTAAGTCAGTTAGTGCAGGAATGGGGCTGGGACGAAGCTCGTCTGACAATGCTGGATAACCGCGCTAACTGGAAGATTGATCAGGTACGTGAAGCGCATAACGAACTGCTTGATGCGATGATGCAGAGCTATCGTAATCTGATCCGCTTTGCGCGGCGCAATAACCTCAGCGTTAGCGCCAGTCCGCAGGATATCGGTGTGCTGACCCGTAAGCTGTATGCCGCGTTTGAAGCGTTGCCGGGCAAGGTAACGCTGGTGAACCCGCAGATATCTCCAGACCTCTCAGAACCGAACCTGACCTTTATCCATGTGCCGCCGGGCCGCGCCAACCGTTCGGGTTGGTATCTCTACAACCGTGCGCCGAATATGGATTCGATCATCAGCCATCAGCCGCTGGAATATAACCGCTATCTCAATAAGCTGGTGGCGTGGGCCTGGTTCAACGGTCTGCTGACATCGCGTACGCATTTGTTTATTAAGGGCAACGGCATTGTCGATTTGCCGAAGTTGCAGGAGATGGTCGCCGATGTATCGCACCACTTCCCGCTGCGCCTGCCGGCACCCACGCCGAAAGCGCTCTACAGCCCGTGTGAAATTCGCCATCTGGCGATTATCGTTAACCTTGAATATGACCCAACGGCCGCATTCCGTAATCAGGTGGTGCATTTTGATTTCCGCAAGCTGGACGTCTTCAGCTTTGGCGAAGAGCAAAATTGCCTGGTAGGAAGCGTCGACCTGCTGTATCGCAACTCGTGGAATGAAGTCCGTACGCTGCACTTCAACGGCGAGCAGGCGATGATTGAAGCGTTAAAAACAATTCTGGGCAAAATGCACCAGGATGCCGCGCCGCCGGATAGCGTCGAAGTGTTCTGCTATAGCCAGCATCTGCGTGGATTAATCCGTACCCGCGTGCAGCAACTGGTCTCTGAGTGTATCGAGCTGCGCCTTTCCAGCACCCGCCAGGAAACCGGGCGCTTCAAAGCGCTGCGCGTGTCTGGTCAGACGTGGGGACTGTTCTTCGAGCGTCTGAACGTATCGGTACAGAAACTGGAAAACGCCATCGAATTCTACGGTGCGATTTCACACAACAAACTGCACGGCCTTTCCGTCCAGGTTGAAACGAACCATGTGAAACTCCCTTCTGTGGTGGACGGCTTTGCCAGTGAAGGGATCATTCAGTTCTTTTTCGAAGAAACGGGCGATGAGCAGGGCTTTAATATTTATATACTGGATGAGAGTAACCGTGCGGAGGTGTATCACCACTGCGAGGGAAGCAAAGAAGAGCTGGTACGTGATGTCAGCCGCTTCTATTCATCGTCGCACGATCGCTTCACCTACGGCTCCAGCTTCATCAACTTTAACCTGCCGCAGTTCTATCAGATTGTGAAAACCGACGGACGTGCGCAGGTGATTCCGTTCCGTACCCAGCCGCTCAACCCAGTCCCGCCAGCTAATCAGGATAACGACACGCCGATGTTGCAGCAGTATTTCTCCTGAGGCTTTTCGCCCGGTGGCGGCTACGCCTTACCGGGCCTACAGTAGGCCGGATAAGCACATCTCATCCGGCAAATAAATCAACGGAAGCCCACCTTTTCTCCCGACTGCTGCGTTGCTGCCTGCTCCAGCAAATCCCAGAACGTTTCGCCGCTACGGTCGCAGATCCACTCGTCGCCTTTCAGGTCAAAGTGGTAGCCGCCCTGTTTGGTCGCCAGCCACACCTGGTGCAGCGGCTCCTGACGGTTAATAATGATTTTGCTGCCGTTTTCGAAGCTGATGGTCAGCACGCCGCCATTGATCTCACAATCGATATCGCTGTCGCCATCCCAGTCGTCCAGACGCTCCTCAATGGTCATCCACAGGGTGTCAGCAAGGCGATGAAATTCACTGTCGTTCATTTTCTTATCCTGTTTTTCGTGATGAGGGCAGTATAACCTGAAACAAAACGCGTTGCAGATTACAGGCTAACTCTTGCTTTTACGCCTTCTCCTGCGATGATAGAAAACAGAAAGCATGAACTTTACAGGCAATCCATAATGAAAAACGTGTTAAAGCCACTCGCTGTCATTTTAACTCTGTTCAGCCTGACGGGCTGTGGGCTAAAAGGCCCGCTCTATTTCCCGCCAGCAGATAAAACCGCGCCGCCTCCGACCAAGAGCGTTCAGCCGCAATCGCAATCCACCACGCCCGAGAAAAACGATCGTGGGATTAGCGACGGCCCTTCTCAGGTGAATTACTGACGGCAGGAATAGATTTACATTTCTGTACCCGCGTGAACGGAGTGAATGATGCAATTCTCTAAAATGCATGGCCTTGGCAACGATTTTATGGTCGTCGACGCGGTAACGCAGAATGTCTTTTTCTCACCAGAGCTGATCCGCCGCCTGTCCGACAGGCATCTCGGTGTTGGGTTTGATCAGTTGCTGGTGGTTGAACCTCCGTATGATCCGGAGCTGGATTTCCACTACCGTATTTTTAATGCCGACGGCAGTGAAGTGTCACAGTGTGGCAATGGCGCCCGTTGTTTTGCCCGTTTTGTTCGCCTGAAAGGGCTGACCAATAAGCGTGATATTCGCGTCAGTACCGCGAATGGTCGTATGGTATTAACCGTAACCGACGACGAGCTGGTGCGGGTGAATATGGGGGAACCCAACTTTGAGCCTTCGCAGGTTCCGTTTCGCGCCAACAAAGCAGAGAAGACCTATATTATGCGCGCGGCCGAACAGACAGTATTGTGCGGCGTGGTTTCAATGGGGAATCCGCACTGCGTGATTCAGGTTGATGATGTTGATACGGCCACTGTGGAAACGCTGGGACCGGTGCTGGAAAACCACGAACGCTTTCCAGAACGCGCCAACATCGGCTTTATGCAGGTGGTAAAGCGCGAGCATATCCGGCTGCGCGTCTACGAGCGCGGGGCGGGCGAAACGCAGGCCTGCGGCAGCGGTGCGTGCGCCGCTGTTGCGGTAGGTATTCAGCAGGGCCTGCTGGCAGAAGAGGTGAGGGTGGAGTTACCTGGCGGTCGACTTGATATCGCCTGGAAAGGTCCGGGTCATCCGCTGTATATGACTGGCCCGGCGGCACATGTCTACGACGGATTTATTCACTTATGAAGCAACCAGGGGAAGAACTACAGGAAACGCTCATGGAGCTCGACGATCGAGCGGTCGTCGATTACCTGCAACGTAATCCTGAGTTTTTTATCCGTAATGCCCGGGCAGTTGAAGCGATGCGCGTCCCACACCCGGTGCGGGGCACGATCTCTTTAGTTGAATGGCATATGGCGCGGGCACGTAATCATATTAATGTGCTTGAAGAGAACATGGCGTTATTGATGGAACAAGCCAACGCCAATGAAAGCCTGTTCTATCGTTTGCTAAATCTGCAAAGCCGCTTGGTGTCGGCCAGCAGTCTTGACGATATGCTGATGCGATTTCATCGCTGGGCGCGTGAGCTGGGGCTGGCCGGCGCGACGGTTCGTCTGTTTCCGGACCGGTGGCGACTCGGCGCGCCATCAAAATTTACGCATCTGGCATTAAGCCGCCAGGCCTTTGAACCGTTGCGTATTCAGCGTCTGGGCCAGTCGCAGCACTATCTTGGACCACTCAATGGACCGGAACTGTTGGTCATGATGCCGGAGGCGAAAGCGATAGGTTCGGTGGCGATGTCGATGCTGGGGCAAGATGGTTCCCTGGGCGTGATGTTATTCAGCAGTCGTGACGTTAATCATTATCAGCAGGGACAGGGTACGCAGCTATTGCAGGAAATCTCGCTGATGTTGCCGGAGCTGCTGGAGCGCTGGATTGAACGCGTATGACCGATTCACCCCTTTCTCAGGATGTGGCGCGCTTTTTGCGCTATCTGGGCGTTGAGCGCCAGCTTAGCCCGATCACATTGCTTAATTATCAGCGTCAGCTTGATGCCATCATTGCGCTAGCCGGAGAAACCGGTCTGCAAAGCTGGCAACAATGTGATGCTGCAATGGTACGCAGTTTTGCCGTGCGCAGCCGTCGTAAAGGGTTGGGACCGGCGAGCCTGGCATTGCGTCTCTCCGCACTACGCAGTTTCTTCGACTGGCTGGTCAATCAGGGCGAGCTGAAAGCCAATCCGGCAAAAAGCGTTTCCGCGCCGAAAGCGCCACGTCACTTACCTAAAAATATCGACGTCGATGACGTTAATCGTCTGCTGGATATCGATCTCAACGATCCCCTTGCCGTGCGCGACCGGGCGATGCTGGAAGTGATGTACGGCGCGGGGCTGCGTTTATCTGAACTGGTTGGGCTGGATATTAAACATCTCGATCTCGACACCGGCGAAGTGTGGGTGATGGGCAAGGGTAGTAAAGAACGTCGTCTGCCGATTGGCCGCAATGCGGTGGCGTGGATTGAGCACTGGCTGGATCTGCGCGGCTTATTTGGCGGGGATGACGATGCGTTGTTCCTGTCAAAACTAGGCAAGCGCATCTCTGCGCGTAACGTGCAGAAACGCTTTGCGGAATGGGGTATCAAACAGGGGCTGAACAGCCACGTCCATCCCCACAAATTGCGCCACTCTTTTGCGACGCATATGCTGGAGTCTAGCGGCGATCTGCGCGGGGTGCAGGAGTTATTGGGGCATGCCAATCTTTCGACCACCCAAATCTATACCCATCTTGATTTTCAACACCTGGCTTCAGTGTACGATGCGGCGCATCCGCGCGCCAAACGGGGGAAATAATGCGTTTTTACCGGCCTTTGGGGCGTATTTCTGCGCTCACCTTTGACCTTGATGACACCCTTTACGATAACCGTCCCGTTATCACACGCACCGAGCAGGAAGCGCTCGCGTTTGTACAGAATTACCATCCGGCGTTGAATTCGCTGCAAAATAGCGACCTACAGCGCTTACGTCAGGCCGTTCGTGATGCCGAGCCGGAAATCTACCACGACGTTACCCAATGGCGTCACCGCGCCGTAGAGCGCGCTATGCTGGAGGCAGGTCTGTCACCGGCAGAAGCCTTGATGGGGGCGAATGCGGCGATGATGAATTTTGCCAAATGGCGTAGCCGCATTGATGTTCCGCAGGCGACGCATGACACGTTGAAGGCGCTGGCCCGCAAATGGCCGCTGGTGGCGATCACCAACGGTAACGCACAGCCGGAACTGTTTGGCCTGGGCGATTATTTTGAGTTTGTGCTGCGCGCCGGTCCCGACGGGCGCTCAAAACCGTTCAGCGACATGTACGCGCTGGCGGCGGATAAACTGAAAATGCCAGTGGGTGAGATTCTGCATGTGGGCGATGACCTGACGACAGACGTTGCAGGCGCTATTCGTTGTGGTATGCAGGCTTGCTGGATCAAACCGGAAAATGCCGACCTGATGCAAACTGCAGACAGCCGTTTGCTGCCGCATATCGAAATTTCACAGTTGGCATCTCTGACCTCGCTGATATAATCACCAGCAGAACTCTGTATATATACCCAGCTTTTTGGCGGATGGCGCTACGCTTCTCCGCCTTACCTACTTTTACGCGGCGGTGCCAATGGACGTTTCTTACCTGCTCGACAGCCTTAATGATAAACAGCGTGAAGCGGTGGCCGCGCCACGCAGCAACATGCTGGTTCTGGCAGGCGCGGGGAGTGGTAAAACTCGCGTACTGGTGCACCGTATCGCCTGGTTACTGACGGTAGAGAACAACTCGCCGTACTCTATTATGGCGGTGACCTTTACCAACAAAGCGGCAGCGGAAATGCGCCACCGTATTGGTCAGATCATGGGAACCAGCCAGGGCGGAATGTGGGTGGGGACCTTCCACGGTCTGGCGCACCGTCTGTTACGCGCGCACCATATGGATGCTAACCTGCCGCAGGACTTCCAGATCCTCGACAGCGAGGACCAACTGCGTCTGCTCAAGCGCCTGATCAAGGCGATGAACCTGGACGAAAAGCAGTGGCCGCCGCGTCAGGCTATGTGGTTTATCAACAGCCAGAAAGACGAAGGGCTGCGCCCGCACCATCTGCAAAGCTATGGCAACCCGGTCGAACAGACCTGGCAGAAGGTCTATCAGGCTTATCAGGAAGCGTGCGATCGCGCGGGGCTGGTGGATTTCGCCGAACTGCTGCTGCGCGCCCATGAACTGTGGCTCAACAAGCCGCACATTCTGCAGCACTACCGCGAACGCTTTACCAATATCCTGGTGGACGAATTCCAGGATACTAACAACATTCAGTACGCCTGGATCCGTCTGCTGGCGGGCGACACCGGCAAGGTGATGATCGTGGGCGATGATGATCAGTCGATCTACGGCTGGCGTGGGGCGCAGGTGGAGAACATTCAGCGCTTCCTCAACGATTTCCCGGGCGCAGAAACCATTCGTCTGGAGCAGAACTATCGCTCGACCAATAATATTCTGAGCGCAGCTAACGCCCTGATTGAAAATAACAACGGGCGCCTGGGTAAAAAATTGTGGACCGACGGCGTCGACGGCGAGCCGATCTCGCTGTATTGCGCATTCAATGAACTTGATGAAGCGCGCTTTGTGGTCAATCGCATCAAAACCTGGCAGGACAACGGCGGTGCGCTGGAACAATGCGCCATTCTGTATCGCAGCAACGCCCAGTCGCGCGTGCTGGAAGAAGCCTTACTACAGGCTAGCATGCCGTATCGTATCTATGGCGGGATGCGCTTCTTCGAACGCCAGGAAATCAAAGACGCGCTCTCCTACCTGCGCCTGATCGCTAACCGCAATGACGACGCCGCGTTTGAGCGTGTGGTGAATACGCCAACCCGCGGGATTGGCGATCGTACTTTAGATGTGGTGCGCCAGACCTCGCGTGACCGCCAGCTAACGCTGTGGCAGGCCTGTCGTGAACTGCTGCAGGAAAAAGCCCTGGCCGGTCGCGCCGCCAGCGCCTTACAGCGCTTTATGGAATTGATTGACGCGCTGGCACAAGAGACTGCTGATATGCCGCTGCACGTGCAGACTGACCGGGTGATTAAAGATTCCGGCCTGCGCATGATGTATGAACAGGAAAAAGGCGAGAAGGGTCAGACGCGTATCGAAAACTTAGATGAACTGGTGACGGCAACGCGCCAGTTCAGCTACAACGAAGAAGACGAAGACTTAATGCCGCTGCAGGCGTTCCTGTCTCATGCGGCGCTGGAAGCGGGCGAAGGACAGGCGGATACCTGGCAGGACGCGGTACAGCTGATGACCCTGCACTCGGCGAAAGGGCTGGAGTTTCCGCAGGTGTTTATCGTGGGGATGGAAGAAGGCATGTTCCCGAGCCAGATGTCGCTGGATGAAGGCGGACGTCTCGAAGAAGAACGTCGCCTGGCCTATGTCGGCGTGACCCGCGCGATGCAAAAGCTGACGCTTACCTACGCCGAAACGCGCCGTCTGTACGGCAAAGAGGTTTACCATCGTCCGTCGCGCTTTATTGGCGAACTGCCGGAAGCGTGCGTTGAAGAGGTGCGTCTGCGCGCCACGGTTAGCCGTCCGGTGAGCCATCAGCGGATGGGCACGCCAATGGCGGAAAACGATACCGGCTACAAACTTGGCCAGCGGGTACGCCACGCGAAGTTCGGCGAGGGCACCATCGTCAACCTCGAAGGAAGCGGCGAGCACAGTCGTTTGCAGGTCGCGTTCCAGGGGCAGGGGATCAAATGGCTGGTGGCGGCTTACGCAAGACTGGAAACGGTGTGATCGCCTGATGTCGCTGCGCTGACCGGGTAACATTTTGATTTGTAGGCCGGATAAGGCGAAGCCGCCATTCGGCTATCTGCCGGTTAATATTCTGAAATCATAGATAAATAATTCCCCTCTGCTAACCTTTCTGTATAAGGGGAAATTATTACTTTTTCGCCATCCGTTGCGTGTTGACGTCAAAATTTTGCTGGCGTAACATGCGCGCACGATTACGCTAAGAGGACATTCGCCTTGGACACACCCAGTAGATACTGGCTCATTATCCTGTCATCCAGGATCAACTCCTAAGGCTATCCCTTTTTGCTGATAGCCTTCGCGGTTGTCAGCGACCTTCTGTTTTTTTCCCGTCGCGCTGAGTCAGGCTGTTTAATGGTCTGAAACCCAATTTGTTTCTGTGTGCCCTCCGAACTGTCCGATAATTTTTTGCATTGGGAGTCCCGGTCATGCTGAGCGCATTTCAACTGGAAAACAATCGGTTAACTCGCCTTGAGGCAGACGAGATCGAGCACCTGGCCAGTTCGGTTTGGGTCGATTTAGTCGAGCCGGATGACGAAGAACGAAACCGTGTGCAAAAGGACTTGGGCCAGAACCTGGCCACGCGCCCTGAACTGGAAGATATCGAAGCATCCGCACGTTTTTTTGAAGACGAAGATGGCCTGCACATTCACTCCTTCTTCTTCTATGAAGACGCCGACGATCACGCGGGTAACTCAACCGTTGCATTTACCATTCGTGAAGGTCGCTTGTTTACCCTGCGCGAACGCGAACTACCGGCGTTTCGTCTGTATCGCATGCGTGCGCGTAACCAGGCGATGGTGGATGGTAACGCCTACGAGCTGCTACTCGACCTGTTCGAAACCAAAATCGAACAGCTGGCGGATGAGATTGAAAATATCTATAGCGACCTGGAAAAACTCAGCCGTGTGATTATGGAAGGGCGTCAGGGCGATGAGTATGACGAAGCGCTTTCCACGCTGGCGGAACAGGAAGATATCGGCTGGAAGGTTCGTCTGTGTCTGATGGATACCCAGCGTGCACTGAATTTCCTGGTGCGTAAAGCGCGTCTGCCAGGTGGGCAACTGGAGCAGGCGCGTGAGATCCTGCGCGATATCGAGTCTCTGCTGCCGCATAACGAATCGCTGTTCCAGAAAGTTAACTTCCTGATGCAGGCGGCGATGGGCTTTATCAATATCGAGCAGAACCGCATTATCAAGATCTTCTCGGTGGTCTCGGTGGTGTTTCTGCCGCCGACGCTGGTGGCTTCCAGCTACGGCATGAACTTTGAATTTATGCCGGAACTGCACTGGAGCTTCGGTTATCCTGGCGCGATTGTCTTCATGATGCTCGCAGGTCTGGCGCCGTATCTGTACTTCAAACGTAAGAACTGGCTTTAATGGCGGTGTCTTACCAGGCCTACAGAACCCGTAGGCCTGATAAGCGTAGCGCCATCAGGCAAAAAGCATTCACATCCCCATACGCGTTCTGCGTTGGGTATAAATCGCATCCATCACGAAAATCGCCAGCGCCACCCAGATAAACGCAAACGTGACCATTTTATCCGCTCCCGGCACTTCACCGTAAAAGGTGATCGCCAGCAGGAACATCAACGTGGGTCCGATATACTGGAAGAAGCCCAGCGTGGAAAGACGCAGGCGGGTCGCTGCGCCGGTAAAGCACAGCAGCGGAATAGTGGTCACGACACCCGCGGCAATCAGCAGCAGATTGAGCGACATCGGGTTTTGCCCGATATGGCTGGTTGGGCTATTCGCAATGCCAAACAGATAGATTGCAGCCACGGGTAAGAGCCACAGGGTTTCAATCAACATACCGGTTTGTGCTTCAACGGCAATCTTCTTACGCACCAGACCATAAAAAGCAAAGCTGAACGCCAGTCCCAGCGCGATTATCGGCAACGAGCCGAAGGTCCATAGCTGTACCAGTACGCCGCAGGCGGCTAACAGTACCGCCAGCCACTGCATGCGACGAAAGCGCTCGCCGAGGAAAAGCATCCCCAGCACGATATTCACCAGCGGGTTAATAAAATAGCCGAGACTGGCTTCCAGCATATGGTGATTATTGACCGCCCAAATGAACAGCAGCCAGTTTCCGCCAATGAGCACCGCAGAGAGCGCCAGCAGGAAGATCTTCTTTGGCGTTTGTAGCAGCGTTTTAACACCCGACCACTGGCGGCTGATGCTCATCAGCACCACCATAAAGAAAAATGACCAGATGACGCGGTGCGTCAGGATCTCATCTGCCGGGACATAGTAAATCAGCTTGAAGTAGGCGGGAGCGATACCCCAAATAAAATAGGCAGCCAGAGCGAGTAACACGCCCTGCCGCGTTTGTTTAGCATCCATCGGGAAAACTCATTGCAGAAATGTAACAGCAGTTTACCTTTTTTTAAGCGCTTACCCCACCATATAAGTGGCGGTTGCGCTGGCGATATAGCGCTGTTCTTCGTTATGCAGTTCCACGCGCGCAACGGCTACTTTATTACCCGCCCGCAGCAGGCTGCTGGTAGCGGTAAAGCGATTTCCTCTCCCCGGGCGCAGATAATCAACGCGTAAATCGATGGTGCCCATACGTGACATGCGCTGACGCAGTTCGTCCTCACTGATCGTTTCGTGACGGGTCAACGTGCTGCCTACACACACCAGTCCGGCGGCGACGTCGAGTGCTGAGGCGATCACCCCGCCATGCAGAATGCTTTGCGCCCAGTTCCCGACCATCATCGGTTGATTATTAAACGCTAATTGCGCAAATTCTTTTTCATAGCGTTCCAGTTCCAGCCCCAGCGCACGGTTAAACGGCATATGATAAACAAACATTTCACCCACTAACTTCAGGGCTTCTTCAGCGGTCAGTACAGCAGACATACGATCTTAATACCTTATTGGTTAATGAAATGTTGATATTATGCTTATTATTTGTTGTTTTCTACTTTAGGACGGGATAACTAACGAGGAGCGAGCTAAGTATGTAGAATGCTTGTCAGAAAATTATACAATTCATCAATATTTTGGTTCAGGAGAACATTACCGATGCGGGCGATTCTGGGATGGTTACTACCAGCAGTCATGCTGCCGTTGACCGCGTATGCGCAGGAAGCGACAGTAAAAGAGATTCATGATGCACCAGCAGTTCGGGGTAGTATTATCGCTAATATGCTGCAAGAGCATGACAACCCTTTCACGCTTTACCCTTATGACACCAACTACCTTATCTACACCAATACCAGCGACATGAACAAAGAGGCGATCAGCAGCTATAGCTGGTCGGACAATGCGCGCAAAGATGAGGTGAAGTTTCAGCTAAGCCTGGCATTTCCACTTTGGCGCGGAATATTTGGTCCGAACTCGGTGCTCGGCGGCTCCTATACGCAGAAATCCTGGTGGCAGCTTTCTAACAGTGAAGAATCTTCACCGTTTCGCGAAACCAACTACGAGCCGCAGCTGTTCCTTGGTTTCGCCACCGACTATCGCTTTGCCGGGTGGACGTTACGTGATGTCGAAATGGGTTATAACCATGATTCCAATGGTCGCTCCGACCCCACTTCGCGAAGCTGGAACCGTCTTTACACCCGCCTGATGGCTGAAAACGGCAACTGGCTGGTGGAAGTAAAGCCGTGGTACGTCATTGGCAGTACCGATGATAACCCCGACATCACCAAATACATGGGCTATTATCAGCTGAAAATGGGTTATCACCTGGGCGACGCCGTTATCAGCGTGAAAGGCCAGTACAACTGGAACACCGGCTACGGTGGCGCAGAGTTAGGGGCAAGCTATCCTATTACGAAGCATGTTCGTCTCTACACCCAGGTCTACAGTGGTTACGGCGAATCGCTGATTGACTACAACTTCAATCAAACCCGTGTTGGCGTCGGCGTGATGCTTAACGATATCTTCTAACGGATATTGAGAGTATTTTAATCATTGCAGTTTCTCTCTCAGGCGCTGAAAATAGCGCCTGTTTTTATTTCAGGTTAATGGGGTTAATGTGGCGCAGGCGGAAGTGTTGAATCTGGAAATGGGCGCTAAACAGGTTTTACAGGAAACCTTTGGCTACCAACAGTTTCGCCCAGGCCAGGAAGAAATCATCGACACCGTGCTCTCTGGTCGCGACTGTCTGGTCGTTATGCCCACCGGTGGCGGCAAATCCCTGTGCTATCAAATTCCCGCATTATTACTCAACGGACTCACCGTTGTTGTTTCGCCGCTGATTTCCCTGATGAAAGACCAGGTCGATCAACTGCTGGCCAACGGCGTGGCGGCGGCGTGCCTGAACTCCACCCAAAGTCGTGAACAGCAGCTTGAGGTGATGGCCGGCTGTCGCAGCGGGCAGGTTCGCTTGCTTTATATTGCCCCTGAGCGCCTGATGCTGGATAACTTCCTTGAGCATCTTGGACACTGGAATCCGGTGCTGCTGGCAGTTGATGAAGCGCACTGTATTTCGCAGTGGGGACATGACTTCCGCCCGGAATACGCTGCGCTGGGCCAGTTACGTCAGCGTTTCCCAACCCTGCCGTTTGTGGCACTGACCGCGACCGCGGATGAAACCACCCGGCTGGACATTGTGCGTCTGCTGGGCCTCAACGATCCGTTAATTCAGATCAGCAGCTTTGACCGCCCGAATATTCGCTACATGCTGATGGAGAAATTTAAGCCGCTCGATCAGCTGATGCGCTATGTGCAGGAACAGCGTGGTAAGTCCGGCATTATTTACTGTAACAGCCGCGCCAAAGTCGAAGACACCGCTGCGCGCCTGCAAAGTCGTGGCATCAGCGCGGGAGCCTATCATGCCGGGCTGGAAAACAGCGTGCGCGCCGAGGTGCAGGAAAAATTCCAGCGCGATGACCTGCAAATTGTGGTGGCGACCGTGGCGTTCGGCATGGGGATCAACAAACCCAACGTGCGCTTCGTGGTGCATTTTGATATACCGCGTAACATTGAGTCCTACTATCAGGAAACCGGCCGTGCCGGACGTGACGGCCTGCCGGCGGAAGCGATGCTGTTTTACGATCCGGCTGATATGGCGTGGCTCCGCCGTTGCCTCGAAGAGAAACCTGCCGGACAGCTGCTGGATATCGAACGTCATAAGCTCAATGCGATGGGGGCGTTTGCCGAGGCGCAAACCTGTCGTCGTCTGGTTCTGCTGAATTATTTTGGCGAAGGGCGTCAGGAGCCGTGTGGTAACTGCGATATCTGTCTCGACCCGCCAAAACAGTACGACGGGTTAATGGATGCGCGCAAAGCGCTGTCGACGATCTACCGCGTTAACCAACGCTTTGGTATGGGTTACGTCGTGGAAGTTCTACGCGGGGCGAATAACCAGCGCATTCGTGAGCTGGCCCATGACAAACTGCCGGTCTATGGTATTGGCCGTGAGCAAAGCCACGAGCATTGGGTGAGTGTGATTCGTCAACTGATTCATTTGGGCCTGGTAACACAGAATATTGCCCAACACTCCGCGTTACAGCTCACTGAAGCTGCGCGTCCGGTGCTGCGCGGCGAAGTCCCGTTGCAGCTTGCGGTACCGCGAATCGTGGCGCTGAAACCGCGCGCTATGCAGAAATCCTTCGGCGGCAATTACGATCGCAAACTGTTTGCCAAATTGCGTAAGCTGCGTAAAGCGATTGCCGATGAAGAGAATATCCCGCCGTATGTCGTCTTTAACGATGCCACGTTGATTGAAATGGCCGAGCAGATGCCGGTTTCGCCGAGCGAAATGCTGAGCGTCAACGGCGTGGGAATGCGTAAACTTGAGCGTTTTGGCAAAGAGTTTATGGCACTTATTCGAGCGCACGTTGATGGTGACGACGAAGAGTAGTCAGCGAGGCAAAAAAGTGCCAGGATGGTGACTCACTGAACTATTCCCCCGCGAGTCATTTTTATGTTAACGCTATTTTTCACCGTTGCGTTGGTGCATATCGTTGCGCTGATGAGTCCCGGTCCCGATTTTTTCTTTGTTTCTCAAACGGCCGTTAGCCGTTCACGCAAAGAAGCCATGATGGGCGTGCTGGGTATTACCTGTGGCGTCATGGTCTGGGCTGGCGTGGCGCTGCTTGGCCTGCATCTGATTATCGAAAAAATGGCCTGGTTGCATACCATTATCATGGTGGGCGGCGGTCTGTATCTGTGCTGGATGGGTTACCAGATGCTGCGCGGCGCCTTTAAAAAACAGGACGTAGCGGCCCCTACCCCACAGGTTGAGCTGGCACAGAGCGGACGCAGCTTTTTAAAAGGTCTGTTGACCAACCTCGCCAACCCGAAAGCCATTATCTATTTTGGCTCCGTGTTTTCATTGTTTGTTGGCGATAGCGTAGGAACAGGCGCGCGATGGGGCATTTTCGCGCTGATCATCGTGGAAACGCTGGCGTGGTTCACCGTGGTCGCCAGCCTGTTTGCACTTCCGAAGATGCGTCGCGGCTATCAGCGTCTGGCGAAGTGGATTGATGGCTTTGCCGGCGCGCTGTTCGCGGGCTTCGGTATCCACCTGATTATTTCGCGTTAAGTTTGTTACCCGCCTGGGCGTCCCAGGCGGAATGCGGTTTATTGCGCAAGCTTCTGTAACTCGTCCTTTGAAAGGCCGGTCATTTCCATAATTGCGTCGGTATCAAGACCCCGTTTGAGCATTGCTTTTGCTACATCAGTAAGGGCAAGGCGCCTCCCTTCTTCGCGGCCTATCTGTTTTAGTTGATCCGCCATTGTCATCAGTTTGTCTCCATGCTGCGGCACACGCTGTGCCAGCTTATACAATAATGTTTGAACATCTTGTGTATTCCCTGCTTGCACCATGTAGTTTACCAGCACGGTTAATTGTTGTCCGCTCATCTTATTCAGCATAAACAGGCGGGTAAGTTTATCCAGCAACTGTGCCATGTCGCGCTGGCGAATATGTTTTTGTACCAACGTTAGCGCCGCCATACTGCGATGCTGCATAATCTCATCATCCGGAATAACCGTCACATCCACCAGCGGAAACGGCGTGCTGTATAGCTGAAGGGCGATTCCTGAATCCTCAAAGTGATCCAGCCAGTTCATTGATCCTTGCCATGGGCTTTGCTTACCATGGTAAAAGAGCACAGGAATAACCAGCGGTAACGTGTCGTTTCCCGCCTCAAGATGACGTTGCATCGCTGCGATAGCGTAGCGCATCAGGCGAAATGACATATGCTTGTCCGGTGAGCTTTGATGCTCAATGAGCACATGTACATAGCCATGCCCGCTGGTGGTTTCCAGTGAGTAGAGAATATCGCTGAAATAGGGGCGCAGATCATCCTCCACGAAGCTGCCTGATTCCAGACGGAGCGTTTCCAGTTTGAAGATTTTGATTAACGAGGGAGGAAGATGAAGTTCGATAAAGTCCCGAGCGGTTTCCACGCGGGAGAGGAAGGTCTTAAATACTGCGTCATGTGGTGTCGTTGCTTCCGCCATCGTTCATCATCCGTGAGAAGTGAATATGGCGGCATTCTGGCATTAGCAATCAACGTCTAACAGTGCAGAATAAAAGGCTTTTCTACCTTTGCGGCGAAGTACGAGAACTCACGTCCAAACGCTCTTACTGTTAGCATTTTATTGCGAGCGTCGTTCCATTTGCTAGGCATGCCTTGCCGACGCCAGCAGGGCGCCTATCAGCATAAACAGTGAACCAAACACTTTGTTCAGCGCTTTCATTTGCTTTGGCCCCTTAATCCAGCCAGCAATGCGCGTAGCCAACGTCGCGTAACCGATCATCACAATAATATCGACCACGATGGTCGTGACGCCAAGCACCACATACTGCATCACCTGCGGTTCCTGTGGCAGGATAAACTGCGGGAACAGGGCGGCAAGAAAAACAATGCTCTTGGGGTTGGTCAGATTTACAAAGACCGCGCGTTTGAACAGTCGGCTGCGCGATTGCGTATTCGCCATGGTGTTCAGATCGATAGCGCCCGCCGCGCGCCATTGTTGGATCCCCAGCCAAATCAGGTACGCCGCACCCGCCCACTTCAGCACTTCAAACGCGATCGCTGAACGTGAAAATAGCGTTCCCAGCCCTACGCCAACCAAAACGATATGAATGCCCAGCCCGGTCTGTAGACCTGCAATCGACGCGCTGGCACCACGATAACCGTGGCTGATGGCGGTGGTCATGGTGTTGATTGCGCCAGAGCCTGGAGACAAGCTCAAAATAATAGAGGTCAGCAGGTAGGCGAACCACCATTCAAAGGTCATGAGAAACTCCCGGATTGTCTATTTTTATGCCACAATACGCTACTGTCGGTACGTTGTATCAGACATGGCAAAAAAAACGATTTTACTTGGTCAACGAGGCTGGATACCCGATGTTTCAGCAGCAAAAAGACTGGGAAACAAGAGAAAACGCGTTTGCTGCTTTTTCCATGGGACCACTGACAGACTTCTGGCGTCAGCGGGAAGAGGCGGAATTTACGGGCGTAGATAATGTTCCCGTACGCTTTGTTCGTTTTCACGCAGAGAAAAACGATCGTGTCATCGTCGTCTGTCCTGGACGCATTGAAAGCTATGTGAAATACGCTGAACTGGCGTATGACCTGTTTCATTCTGGTTTTGACGTTCTCATTATCGATCACCGTGGCCAGGGGCGTTCCGGGCGTATGCTTTCGGACCCGCATCGCGGTCATGTGGATAACTTTAATGACTATGTCGACGATTTAACCGCTTTCTGGCAGCAGGAAGTGTTACCCGGTCCGTGGAGAAAACGCTATATCCTGGCGCATTCTATGGGCGGGGCGATTGCCACGTTGTTCCTGCAGCGTCATCCGAATCAGTGTGATGCCATTGCGCTTTGCGCGCCGATGTTTGGTATTGTGATGCGCTTTCCCGACTGGATGGTGCGTCAAATTCTGGACTGGGCTGAAGGGCATCCACGGATCCGCGAGGGCTATGCCATGGGGACCGGGCGCTGGCGGGCGCTGCCATTCGGGATGAATGCGGTAACCCATAGTCGACAGCGCTATCGGCGCAATCTACGCTTCTATGCCGATGAACCTCGGCTGCGCGTGGGCGGTCCTACCTACCACTGGGTACGTGAAGGGATTCTGGCGGGTGAACAGGTCCTGGCCGGGGCGGGGGATGACGCGACGCCAACATTACTGATTCAGGCTGAAGAAGAGCGTTTGGTGGATAACCGTATGCACGATCGCTTTTGTGAACTCCGCGCCGCAGCGGGCCATCCTGTAGAGGGAGGTCAGCCGCTTGTCATTAAAGGCGCGTACCATGAGATCCTTTTTGAAAAGGACGCAATGCGCTCAGTCGCGCTTAACGCTATTGTCGAATTTTTCGACAAGCATAACTCATCCAGCGGAACCCGCTTTGCCTAGAGGTTTAATTTTCTTATGTATCAGGTTGTTGCGTCTGATTTAGACGGTACGCTGCTTTCCCCCGACCATACGTTGTCCCCTTATGCCAAAGAGACACTGAAATTATTGACCGCACGTGGCGTTAACTTTGTGTTTGCGACTGGCCGTCATCATGTTGATGTGGGGCAAATTCGCGATAACCTCGGCATTAAAACCTACATGATCACATCCAACGGTGCGCGTGTGCACGATTCTGCCGGGAATCTGGTGTTTACCCATAACCTGGATCGCGACATTGCCAGCGACCTGTTTGGTGTGGTGAATGCAAACCCGGACATCGTGACCAACGTTTATCGTGATGATGAATGGTTTATGAATCGTCATCGTCCGGACGAAATGCGCTTCTTTAAAGAAGCGGTATTTAACTATTCTCTGTTTGAACCTGCGCTACTGGAGCCTGAAGGCGTCAGCAAAGTGTTTTTTACCACCGATTCTCATGAAAGGCTGCTGCCGCTGGAGCAGGCGATTAACGCTCGCTGGGGCGATCGCGTCAACGTCAGCTTCTCTACGCTTACCTGTCTGGAAGTGATGGCTGGCGGCGTGTCGAAAGGTCATGCGCTGGAAGCGGTGGCGAAAGCGATGGGCTACAACCTGAAGGACTGTATCGCTTTCGGTGATGGCATGAACGATGCGGAAATGCTCTCCATGGCTGGCAAAGGCTGCATCATGGGCAACGCGCACCAGCGCCTGAAAGATCTTCATCCGGAACTGGACGTGATTGGACTCAACGCCGATGATGCCGTGCCACACTATCTGCGTAAGCTCTTTTTGCAGTAACACCATCGTTCGTTAGTTGACCAGTTGTCAACTAAAAACTTCGCTACAATGGGTGTACCTTTTGTTAAGAGACATCCATTGTGGCGTTACTCATCATTACCACAATTCTGTGGGCCTTTTCCTTTAGCCTGTTTGGCGAGTACCTTGCCGGTCATGTCGATAGCTATTTTGCGGTGCTGGTGCGCGTTGGGTTGGCGGCGCTGGTGTTCCTGCCATTTTTACGTACCCGTGGGCACAGCGTAAAAACGATCGCGCTGTATATGCTGGTAGGGGCCATGCAGCTTGGCATTATGTATATGCTGAGTTTTCACGCCTATCTGTACCTGACGGTTTCAGAGCTGCTGCTCTTTACCGTACTAACGCCGCTCTACATTACGCTAATTTATGACCTGATGAGCGGACGTCGTCTGCGCTGGAGCTACGCCTTCAGTGCATTGCTGGCGGTGATCGGTGCGGGGATCATTCGTTACGACCAGGTGACCAGCCACTTCTGGACCGGCCTGCTGTTGGTACAGCTATCCAATATCAGCTTTGCCATTGGTATGGTGGGCTACAAGCGTCTAATGGAAACACGGCCAATGCCGCAGCACAACGCCTTTGCCTGGTTTTACATGGGGGCATTTATGGTGGCGATAGTGGCCTGGTTCATGCTGGGTAATGCGCAGAAAATACCTGCAACCACGCTACAGTGGGGCATCCTGGTGTTTCTTGGCGTGGCGGCGTCCGGCATTGGTTACTTTATGTGGAACTACGGCGCGACTCAGGTGGATGCGGGTACGCTGGGCATCATGAACAATATGCATGTGCCGGCCGGGCTGTTGGTTAACCTGGCTATCTGGCATCAACAGCCTCACTGGCCGAGCTTCATCATTGGTGCGGCTGTGATAGTGGCCTCACTGTGGGTACATCGAAAGTGGGTCGTTCCGCACTCCGTACAAACGGCAGGTGATCGCAGGCGTGATTCCGCGCTGAGCGAATAAACGCTTCCGTGACCGGTTGTCGCTGCTCGCCATCGCGCACGGCGGCGTACAGTCGGCTCCACAATCCATCACCCAGGGTTTTGGTTACCACCAGGCCCTGGCGCTCAAAACTCTCCACTACCCAGTGTGGTAAAGCCGCGATACCCATTTTAGCTGCAACCATCTGAATCAGCAGCAAGGTGTTATCCACACTCTTCAGCGACGGGCTAACGCCCGCAGGTTGCAGGAAATGCCGCCAGACATCCAGCCGACTCCGTTGTACCGGATAAATAAGCAGCGTCTCGCTGGCTAAATCCTCCGGGGTGATTTGGGTTTTGCTGGCCAGCGGATGGTCCGGCGCCAGGACCAGGCGTACTTCAAAATCAAACATCGGCGAGTAGTGCAATCCGCTGCGCGGCAGAATGTCGGAGGTCAACACCAGATCCAATTCATCCTGCTGTAGCGCAGGTTGCGGATCGAACGTCACGCCGGATTTAAAGTCCATTTCCACCTGCGGCCAGTTGGCACGAAAATTCTCCAGCGCGGGCGTCAGCCATTGGATACAGCTGTGGCATTCAATCGCGATGCGTAGCCGGGTTTGCTGCGGTTCGTTGCAGGCCTGTAGCGCGCGACCGATTTGCGGCAACACCTGGTTTGCCAGCTGCAGCAAAATTTCGCCCTGCGGCGTAAAGCGCAGAGGCTGACTTTTACGGATAAAAAGACGAAAGCCGAGGCGTTGCTCCAGATCGCTGAACTGGTGAGAAAGGGCGGATTGGGTCTGATGCAACGTCGCCGCTGCGGCTGCCAGCGAACCACTATTCCGCAACGCCTGGAGCGTTTTCAGGTGTTTAATCTCGATCATGAAAGTCCTTCACTTCGGCATGAACAAATTGCGCTTGAGGAATATACAGTAACCGCCAATTATGGATGTGTAAACATCTGGACGTCCAAAACTTGTCATATTTCGGCTTGCAGATGCGTTGGCTTCCTCGCTTACCCCAGTCACTTACTTCAGTAAGCTCCTGGGGATGCGCTGTGTCGCCGCCTTCCTGCAAACCGAACTATTTAGAGTTTTTGCTTCAGATTCAATAAAATAAGAGAGGAAGAAAAATGACAATATTGAATCACACCCTCGGTTTCCCTCGCGTTGGCCTGCGTCGCGAGTTGAAGAAAGCGCAAGAAAGCTACTGGGCGGGAAATTCTTCCCGTGAAGAATTGCTGGCCGTTGGCCGCGAGCTGCGCGCCCGCCACTGGGATCAGCAGAAGCAGGCGGGCATTGACCTGCTGCCGGTGGGCGATTTTGCCTGGTACGATCACGTGCTAACCACCAGCCTGCTGCTCGGCAACGTTCCGGCGCGTCATCAAAATAAAGACGGCTCGGTTGATATCGATACTTTATTCCGCATTGGCCGTGGCCGCGCCCCGACGGGTGAGCCCGCGGCGGCGGCAGAAATGACCAAATGGTTTAATACCAACTATCACTACATGGTGCCGGAATTCACCAAAGGTCAGCAGTTCAAACTGACCTGGACCCAACTGCTGGATGAAGTGGACGAAGCGCTGGCGCTCGGCCACAAGGTGAAGCCTGTGCTGCTTGGGCCGGTAACTTACCTGTGGCTGGGTAAAGTGAAGGGCGAACAGTTTGACCGTCTGACCCTGCTGAATGACATTCTGCCGGTTTACCAGCAGGTGCTGGCTGAGCTGGCGAAACGCGGTATTGAGTGGGTACAGATTGATGAACCCGCGCTGGTACTGGAGCTGCCGCAGGTTTGGCTGAACGCCTTCAAACCCGCGTATGATGCGCTGGCAGGGCAGGTAAAATTACTGCTGACCACTTATTTTGAAGGCGTAACGCCAAACCTGGATATCATTACCGCGCTGCCAGTGCAGGGTCTGCACGTTGATTTCGTTCATGGCAAAGATGACGTTGCCGAGCTGCACCAACGTCTGCCTGCCGACTGGCTGCTGTCAGCCGGTTTGGTAAACGGTCGTAACGTCTGGCGCGCCGATCTCAGCGAAAAATATGCGCAAATCAAAGATATCGTCGGCAAACGTGATCTGTGGGTGGCTTCTTCCTGCTCTCTGCTGCACAGCCCGATTGATTTGAGCGTGGAAACCCGGCTTGATGCGGAAGTGAAGAGCTGGTTTGCCTTCGCGCTGCAAAAATGCGGCGAGCTGGCGCTGTTGCGCGATGCGTTGAACAGCGGCGATACGGCGGCAATTGTGGAATGGAGCGCACCGATCCAGGCGCGTCGTCACTCTACCCGCGTACACAACGCCACAGTGGAAAAACGTCTGGCGGCGATCACCGCCCAGGACAGCCAACGCGCCAACGCTTACCCGGTTCGCGCCGAGGCACAGCGTGCCCGTTTTAATCTGCCGGCATGGCCGACCACGACTATCGGATCATTCCCGCAAACCACCGAAATTCGCGGTCTGCGTCTGGACTTCAAAAAAGGCAATCTTGATGCTGCCCACTATCGCACCGGTATTGCGGAGCATATCAAACAGGCGATTGTTGAGCAGGAACGTCTGGGGCTTGACGTGCTGGTACACGGTGAAGCCGAGCGTAATGACATGGTGGAATATTTTGGCGAACACCTGGACGGTTTCGTCTTTACCCAGAACGGTTGGGTGCAGAGCTACGGCTCTCGCTGCGTGAAGCCGCCGGTGGTGATTGGCGACGTCAGCCGCCCGGAAGCAATTACTGTTGAGTGGGCGAAGTACGCGCAGTCACTGACCGACAAACCGGTAAAAGGCATGTTGACCGGTCCGGTGACCATTCTCTGCTGGTCGTTCCCGCGTGAAGACGTGACGCGTGAAACCATCGCGAAGCAGATTGCGTTGGCGTTGCGTGACGAAGTGGCGGATCTGGAAGCAGCGGGTATCGGTATTATTCAGATTGATGAGCCGGCGCTGCGCGAAGGTCTACCGCTGCGTCGCAGCGACTGGGCCGCGTATCTGGCATGGGGGGTAGAAGCTTTCCGCATTAACGCGGCAGTGGCGAAGGATGAAACCCAGATCCATACCCACATGTGTTACTGCGAGTTCAACGACATCATGGATTCCATTGCCGCGCTGGACGCGGACGTGATCACCATTGAGACCTCGCGCTCGGATATGGAGCTGCTGGAATCGTTTGAGGAGTTCGACTATCCGAATGAAATCGGACCGGGTGTGTACGACATTCACTCGCCGAACGTCCCGAGCGTGGAGTGGATTGAGGCTCTGCTGAAGAAGGCCGAGCAGCGTATTCCGGCGGAACGTCTGTGGGTGAACCCGGACTGCGGCTTGAAAACCCGCGGCTGGCCGGAAACCCGTGCCGCGCTGGCTAACATGGTCAAAGCAGCGCAGAACTTGCGTCAGGCGTAAAAATAAAACGGAGGCTAACGCCTCCGTTTTGATGATCGGTTTGCCTGGCGATACTTACTTCTTCTCGCCGTATTGCGCGAACCACTCCAGCATTCTCTGCCAGCCGTCTTTGGCCGACTCTTCGTGGTAGCTCGGGCGGTAATCGGCATTAAATGCATGCCCGGCATCGGGATAAACCACAATTTCCGCTTTAGCATTGGCGGCGCGTAGTGCCTGACGCATCGTTTCGACGGTATCCTGTGGGATACTGGTGTCCTGACCACCATAAAGTCCCAGGACGGGGGCGTTAAGATCGGTGGCGATATCAACGGGATGTTTCGGCGAGTTGAGGGTCTTATCACCCACCAGTTTGCCATACCACGCTACCGCTGCTTTTAACTGCGGATTGTGTGCGGCATACAGCCAGGTGATGCGTCCACCCCAACAAAAACCAGTGATCATTAATCGATGAGCATCCCCACCGTTGCGGGAGGCCCAACTGGCGACGTGGTCCAGGTCGGCCAGTACCTGAGAGTCAGGCACTTTGGCGACAAGGCCGCTGAGCAGCGTGGGGATATCGGCAAAGTCATTGGGATCGCCTTCGCGGAAGTAGAGCTCTGGTGCAATAGCCAGATATCCTTCCAGGGCCAGACGGCGGCAAACATCACGAATGTGTTCATGAATGCCAAAAATCTCCTGCACGACAATAACCACGGGCAGGGGGCCATCGGTCTGTTTTGGTCGTGCGTGATACGCTGGCATATCATCGCCCTGTGAAGGTATGGACGTTACACCGGCGATAATTGCGTTATCCGGTGTGTGAACCGTGGTAGACGTCGGTGGAGATACAGCAGGTGCAAAGCCAGATTGTCGTGTCGTCATGGTATTCTCCGTACCCTTAAATATTCAGCCAAAAAGCGCATTATTAACTATAGACATATGCAACGTACCACATTGCCTTAAACGGTCTATCTTTTGTGCAAGGTGTCCTTACAACACGCTGTTTATGTGATATCCGTCACTATTTAATGGCAATCGAATGCAATTGATTTACATCATGGTGATGTCTGTCACGAAAATTTGTTTATACCTTCGGTAAAGTGTGTTTTTGCTTCTTCTGACAAAACCGATTCACAGAGGAGTTTTTATGTCTAAGTCTGATGTTTTTCATCTCGGCCTCACTAAGAACGATTTACAAGGGGCTACGCTTGCTATCGTCCCTGGCGACCCGGAGCGTGTGGAAAAGATCGCCGCGCTGATGGATAAGCCGGTTAAGCTGGCATCCCATCGCGAGTTCACGACCTGGCGTGCTGAGCTGGATGGTAAAGCCGTGATCGTTTGCTCTACCGGTATCGGCGGCCCGTCCACCTCTATTGCCGTAGAAGAACTGGCGCAATTGGGCATTCGTACCTTCCTGCGTATCGGTACGACTGGCGCTATTCAGCCGCATATCAATGTGGGTGATGTGCTGGTCACCACTGCGTCTGTCCGTTTGGATGGCGCAAGCCTGCACTTCGCGCCAATGGAATTCCCGGCCGTTGCTGACTTCGAGTGCACCACTGCGCTGGTGGAAGCGGCGAAATCTATCGGTGCGACTACCCACGTGGGTGTCACCGCGTCTTCTGACACCTTCTACCCGGGCCAGGAGCGTTATGACACCTTCTCTGGTCGCGTAGTGAGCCGTTTCAAAGGCTCAATGGAAGAGTGGCAGTCCATGGGCGTCATGAACTACGAAATGGAATCCGCAACGTTGCTGACCATGTGCGCAAGCCAGGGCCTGCGTGCAGGTATGGTTGCTGGCGTTATCGTGAACCGTACTCAGCAAGAGATTCCTAATGCGGAAACGATGAAACAAACGGAAAGCCACGCTGTGAAAATCGTGGTGGAAGCTGCCCGCCGTTTACTGTAATTCTCCCGTCTGTTCAAAAAGGCCGACGCGTTCGGCCTTTTTATTGTGCACAGAAAACCCCCAGCTAGGCTGGGGGTTCCGGAAAGCTTTCAGCTTTGAGCCAGTTATTAAAACCCCTTTTGATTTGTTAAAACACCTTGCGGTCTGGCAACTGCAAG